>NZ_JBSGDY010000060.1:0-31717 GCF_053602615.1 Micromonospora sp. NPDC004336 | reverse complement strand
GGCCGGCTACCCGTCGTCGCCTTGGTAGGCCATCACCCCACCAACAAGCTGATAGGCCGCGAGCCCATCCCAGGCCGAAAAACTTTCCACCCCCAACCATGCGGTCAGAGGTCTTATCCGGTATTAGCCCCGGTTTCCCGGGGTTATCCCAAAGCCTAGGGCAGGTTGCTCACGTGTTACTCACCCGTTCGCCGCTCGAGTACCCCGAAGGGCCTTTCCGCTCGACTTGCATGTGTTAAGCACGCCGCCAGCGTTCGTCCTGAGCCAGGATCAAACTCTCCAACAAAAACTTGTTGAAACAGTCATCCCGGCAACAAATGTTGCCAAAGGAATCCGAAACCAGCCGAAACCACAGCTCCGACCAGCCCGGGGTATAAATCAATTTGGCACTGGCTTATCAAGCACCCTGTTGAGTTCTCAAAGAACAACCACACACCGCCCAGAAACCCCACACCGTGGAGCCCCCGACCCGGGGCATTTCGTTCACGCCCCCGCCACGTTTCCGCGCCGGGCACTTTTACTACGTTACCCGGTGGTTTCCGCCGTGTCAAACCGCTCTGTCGCGATCCACACCACTTCCACCCAATTCCCGGGCACCACAATCAGACCGGCTCGCGCCGTTCCGCTCGTGGGTTTCGGCAGACCGGCCGCTCCGCGAAAGTTCCGCGGGCTCGCCCGGTTTCCTGCCGGCGTCGAACCATACCCGGTCGGCTCCGCCTCACCAAATCCGCCCTGCGGCGAATCCGGGGCACCGCCCGGCCCGGCTCCGAGGAACACGACCCCTCGGCCCGGAAGCTCTTCCCGCGCTCCGGCCTTCAGGACTTTCGCCCTGTTTCGTCCGTTCCGCGCTGGCAGAGAGAAAGTTACGCCCCCGGCGGATCGGTCGTCAAATCCGCCGGGGGCGTCGCCCGTCACACCCGCGAGGGCGTACGCCTAGCCGCGCAGCTCGACCCCGGCGAACGACCGCTTGCCGCGGCGCAGCACCAGGTAACGGCCGTGCAGCAGGTCCTCGGCGCCGACCGTGGCGTCGGTCTCGGTGACCCGCGTGTTGTTCACGTAGGCGCCGCCCTCGGCGATCACCCTGCGGGCCTCCTTCAGGCTCGGGACCAGGCCGGAGTCGCGCAGCAGCCCGGCGACGTCCGGCAGCTCGTCGACGTGGACGAGACCCGCCTCGGTCAGCGCGGCGCGCAGCGTCGCCGGCGCCAGCTCCTCCAGTGAGCCGCGACCGAAGAGCGCCTGACTGGCGGCGACCACCTGCGCCATCTCCCGTTCGCCGTGCACGAGCGTGGTCAGCTCCTCGGCCAGCGCCCGCTGCGCCGCCCGCGCGGCGGGGCGCTCGGCCGTCTCCTTCTCCAGCGCCTCCAGCTCCTCGCGGGAGCGGAAGCTGAAGTAGCGCAGGTAGCGGCTGACGTCGCGGTCGTCGACGTTGACCCAGAACTGGTAGAACGCGTACGGGCTGGTCATCTCGGGGTCGAGCCAGATGGCGCCGCCCTCGGTCTTGCCGAACTTCGTCCCGTCCGACTTCGTGACCAGCGGGGTGGTGAACGCCTGGACGGGGCCGGCCCCGCGCCGGCGGATGTAGTCCACCCCGGCGGTGATGTTGCCCCACTGGTCGGAGCCGCCGAACTGGAGCTGGCAGCCGTGCCGGCGGTGCAGCTCGAAGAAGTCGTTGGCCTGGAGCAGCTGGTAGCTGAACTCGGTGAAGCTGATCCCGCTCTCCAGCCGCGCCCTGACCACCTCCCGGGCCAGCATCTTGTTGACCGGGAAGTGCTTGCCGACGTCGCGGAGGAACTCGACCACCGACATCTCGCCGGTCCAGTCGAGGTTGTTGACCAGTCGCGCGGCGTTCTCCCCCTCGTAGGAGACGAACGGGGCGAGCTGGTCGCGGATCCGGGCCACCCAGCCGGCGACCACCTCGGGCGGGTTGAGGGTGCGCTCGGCGCTCTCCTTCGGGTCGCCGATCTGCCCGGTGGCGCCGCCGACGAGCAGCAGGGGCCGGTGCCCGGCGAGCTGGAGCCGACGGGCCGTGGTTACCTGCATGAGGTGGCCGACGTGCAGGCTCGGCGCGGTCGGGTCGAAGCCCACGTAGAAGGCGGCGGCACCGCCGTCGAGCAGCGCACGCAGCTCGTCGGGGCCGGTGGAGTCCTGGATCAGGCCCCGCCACCGCAGGTCATCGGTCAGGGAGTCCCGCCCGGATGGCGGGAGGCTGCTGTCGGTCACGGTCACCGATTCTCCCCCATGACGGGGCGCGGACCGTACCGGGTTTGCCGAGCGGACGCGGCGTAGGCTGGCGACGCCATGATCGGGAGGGGAAGGCCGTGGACATGCCGGATGTGACGGGCGGCTTCGTCGCCCTGCTCGGCCTCACGTTCGACGAGGTCGGCGGGGACCGCGTGGTGATCCGCTGGAAGGTCCGCCCCGAGCTGCACCAGCCGTTCGGGATCCAGCACGGCGGCGTCTACTGCTCGGTGGTCGAGACGGCCGCCAGCGTCGGCGGGTCGCTGTGGCTGGGCGACCGGGGCCGGGTCGTGGGCGTGTCGAACCAGACGGACTTCCTGCGCGCGGTCCGCGAGGGCGAGCTGACCGCCGTCGGCACGCCCGTGCACCGGGGGCGCAGCCAGCAGCTCTGGCAGGTGGAGATCACCGACGCCGACGGCCGGCTCGTGGCCCGTGGTCAGGTGCGGCTGCAGAACCTCACCCCGGCCTGACCGCTCAGCTGCGGGCCTCGTCCAGCACGGCCTCGGCGTCGTCCGGCGCCGGCTCGGCGCGGCGCAGCCGGACGCCGGTGATCGCGCGGTGGTCGATGCCGGTCACCTCCAGCTCCCAGCCGTCGACGGTGACGCTCTCCCCCGCGACGGTGGGGATGTGCCCGAGGCAGGCGAGCACCAGCCCGGCGATCGTGGTGTAGTCGCCGGCGGGGCGGCCGGGCAGCTCCACGCCGACGTCGGGGAGGTCGTGCACGGGGAAGGTGCCGGGGAGCAGCAGGGCGCCGTCCGGCTCGGTGCGCACGGCCCGCACGTCCCGGTCGGTCTCGTCGTAGATCTCCCCGACGATCTCCTCGAGGATGTCCTCCAGGGTGACGATCCCGTCGACCGCGCCCCGCTCGTCGACCACCAGGGCGATGTGCTGCCGTTCGGCCTTGAACTGGCGCAGCGCGTCCACGACCGGCAGCGAGTCGGGCAGCAGCATCGGCGGGCGGGCGCACTCGTCGACCGGGCGGTCGTCGCGGACGCCCACCAGGTCGCGCAGGTGGATCACCCCGACCGCGTCGTCCAGGCCGCCGTGCCGGACCACGGGCGCCCGGGAGTGGCCGGTGGCGGCCAGCAGCAGCCGCGCGGACTCCGCGGTGGTCCCGCTGTCGAGCGTGAAGACCTGCAACCGGGGTACGAGCACCGCCTTGAGCTGCCGGTCGGCGATCTCCACCGCCCCGGCGATGATCGTCCGCTGTTCCTTGGTGAAGCCGTGGTTGCCGGCGACGATGTCCCGCAGCTCGTCCGGGCCGATCTCGTCGGGCTCGTGCTTCGGGTTGAGCCCGACCAGGCGTACGACCAGGTCGCTGGTGGCGCCGAGGGCCCAGACGGCCGGGCGGGTGAGGGTGGCCAGCAGGTCCAGCGGGCGGGCCACCAGCAGCGCCCACCGCTCGGCGGCCTGCATGGCGATCCGCTTGGGGGCCAGCTCGCCGAAGACCAGGGTGACGAAGGTCAGCGCCAGGGTGACCACCACGATCGCGACGGTCTCGGCGGCGCCGCCCAGCGCGGACAGCAGCGGCACCAGGGGCTTGGCCAGCGACACGGCCGCCGCGGCGGAGGCCAGGAAGCCGGCGAGGGTGATGCCGATCTGGATCGTGGCGAGGAACCGGTTCGGGTCCTTGGCGAGGCGGGCCAGCACCCGGCCGGCGCGGCTGGTGCGTTCCAGCCGCTGGATCTGGCTGTCGCGCAGCGAGACCAGCGCCATCTCGCTGCCCGCGAAGACCGCGTTGAGGACGACCAGGACGCCTACCAGGGCCAGTTGGCTCCAGATGCTCTGCACGCCCGGATCTCCTCACACCGACCGGTGCCCCTCGGCACCGCCGGCCGAGGGCCGGCCGGCGTAGGCCGTTCTGTGCCCACCGGACCGGCCGGTGAATCCTCGGCCGGCCCGGAAGTGCTCAGGCTCGCTCGGGGGCCGGCGAGGACGGCAGGTCCAGCACGTACGAGCGGCCCTCGGGGCGGAAGCCGAGCCGGTGGTAGTAGGGGGCGACCATGCCGGGCGGGGTGACCACCCGGCGGAAGCCCCGGTCGGTGAAGAGGCGGCTGCGCCGGTAGACGAACTCGCCCGGCGTGAAGTCCCGGAACCGGCGGGTCACGTAGTCGAGGTCGACCTGCGCCACGCCGTCCGGTTCGGCGTGCGACAGCACCACGCCGACCACCTCGTCGGCCCGCAGGACGAGGAAGGCGGACCGCTCGGCCGAGGTGCCGGGCGGCCACCGGAAGCCGGGGTTGAACCGGGCGATGTCGGCGGCGTGCACGCGCAGCGTGTGGGCCAGGAACTGGTCGTCGACGCCGACCTCCACGACCTGGTAGGTCGCCTCGTCGTGGCGGGTGGCGAGCATGGCGCGCAGGTACCAGACGTTGATCACGGCCAGCACGACGTTCAGCCCGACCATCGGCCAGACCTGCACCGCGGCGTTGTAGCCGATCAGGATCAGGCAACCGAGCAGGTTCAGGGCGCGCAGCCGCAGGATGCGCGTCTGCAGCAGCGACCAGACCAGCAGCGCCGAGCCGGTCCAGCCGATCACTTCCAGCCAGTTCACCCCGCGAGAGTAGTGGCCGCACTGGTCAGGTCGCTCGGCGGGCGTGACGCGCGGGGCGGCTCACCGGTCGGCGGGCGTGACGCGCGGGGCGGCTCACCGGTCGGCGAGCTCCAGCACCCACTCCTCCACCTCGGCGCCGCGGCCGTTGGCGTACCCCCTGTCCTCGCCGGTGACGACGAAGCCGCACTTGCGCAGCACGGCGAGGGAGGCGCGGTTGTCCTTGGCGGCGCGGGCGTGCACGGGCCGCCCCGGCAGCTCGCGCAGCAGCGCGGTCAGCGCGGCCGTGGCGTGCCCCCGGCCCCAGCGCCGCGGGTCGATCCAGTAGCTCACCTCGGTCTTGTCGTCGACCGGGAAGGCGGTCACGTAGCCGACCACCTCGTCGCCGACGACCACCGTGCGGGCGACGATCCGCTCGTCGGCGCGCAACCGCCCCCAGTGCGCGTCGAACCGCGCGCGGTCGGCCGGGTCCTCCGGGCCGAAGGCGGCCATCCAGTTGGCCTCGGCGTCCTGCTGGTGGCTGAAGAAGGCGGGCAGGTCGTCGTCGCGCACGGGACGCAGGCGCAGGTCGGCGGTCACCGCCCGAGAATAGGGCCGGGGACCGACATCCGGGATCTCAGCCTCAGGGGCCTGCCTCTCCCGGCGCCACGGGCGCCCCGCTCGTGGTGGGCCCGGGCGCTGCGCGCCCGCCGGCTGGTGGTCGAACGCTGAGCCCGCGGGCACCGGAGCACTCCGGCGCCCGCACCGGCCGCATCCCCCGGTGCGGCCCCGCTGTCCCGGCACGACGCGGCCGTCCACCCCCCGCCGGCCGCGTCGTCCGGGACAGCGCCGTGCCCGGGAGACGCCTCGGCGACCGGCCGGTCGGCGGGGGCCGGAGGTCCCGGGCCGGGACGGTCCTGCGCCTCTGCCCCGGCCCGGCCCCGGCCGGCACGCTGGTGGTGGAAGCGAGATGCGAGCTGGGAGGCCCCGATGCGCGCCACGGTTGTCACCGCGTTCGACCGTCCACTGGAGATCTTCGACGTGCCGGTGCCGGAGCCCGGGCCCGACCAGGTGCTGGTCCGGATCGAGGCAAGCGGCCTGTGCCACACCGACATCCACGCCGCCCGCGGCGACTGGCCGGTCAAGCCGAACCCACCCTTCGTCCCCGGCCACGAGGGCGTCGGCATCGTCGAGCGGGTCGGCCCCGGGGTCACCGAGCACGCCGTCGGCGACCGGGTCGCGCTGCCCTGGCTCGGCTGGGCCTGCGGCACCTGCGAGTACTGCGTCACCGGCTGGGAGACGCTGTGCGAGTCGCAGCGCAACACCGGCTACGCCATCGACGGCGCGCACGCCGAGTACGCCCTCGCGTCGGCCCGCTACGCGGTCCGGGTGCCCGCCGGCGTCGACCCGGTGGAGGCTGCCCCGTTGACCTGCGCCGGCGTCACGACGTACAAGGCGGTCAGGGTGGCCGGGGTGCGGCCGGGCGAGCGGGTGGCGATCTTCGGCATCGGCGGCCTCGGCCACCTCGCCCAGCAGTACGCCCAGCTGCACGGCGCCGAGACGGTGGCCGTGGACGTCACCGAGGAGAAGCTGGCCCTGGCCACCTCCCTCGGCGCGACGCACACGGTCGACGCGTCGCGGGTCGACCCGGTCGAGGCGATCACCGCCCTCGGCGGGGTGGACGTGGCGGTCGTGCTGGCCGCCAGCCCGGCCGTGATCGCGCAGGCGCACGCCTGCCTGCGTCGCGGCGGCCGGCTGGTGCTGGTCTCGCTGCCGAAGGACAACACCATGAGCCTGCCGGTCTTCGAGACCGTCCTGAAGGGGATCACCGTGCTCGGCTCGATCGTCGGCACCCGCGCCGACCTCGCGGAGGTGTTCCGCCTGCACTCGGCCGGCCGCACCCGGGTCGTCCACGAGGTGCGCAAGCTCGACGAGATCAACGAGGCGATCGAGGACGTGCTCGCCGGGCGGGTCGCCGCCCGGCTGGTGCTCCAGCCCTGACCACGGCGCCCGGCCGCCCCTGCGAGGCGGCCGGACGCCACCCGAGCGGTGGCCGGAAGGGACCGAACATGACCGCGAACCAGCACCTGGACCCGTGGCGGGGCTTCGCCGGCGGCGCCTGGCGAGAGTCCGTCGACGTGGCCGACTTCATCCGGCGCCACCACGAGCCGTACACCGGGGACGGGTCGTTCCTCGCCGGGCCGACCGACCGGACCCTGGCGGTCTGGGGGGCGTTGCGGGAACTCTTCGTCGCCGAGCGGCGCCGGGGCGTCCTCGACGTGGACGCGGCCACCCCGTCGACGATCACGTCGCACGGCCCCGGGTACATCGACCGGGAGCGGGAGCTGATCGTCGGCCTGCAGACCGACGCGCCGCTGCGGCGGGCGATCATGCCCGCCGGCGGGCTGCGGATGGTCGAGGCAGCCCTGCGGGCGTACGGCTTCGCGCCCGACCCGGTCGTGCACCGGATCTTCACCACGTACCGCAAGACCCACAACGACGCCGTCTTCGACGCCTACCCGGCCGACGTGCTGGCGGCCCGCCGCTCGCACGTCATCACTGGGCTGCCGGACGCGTACGGTCGCGGGCGGATCATCGGCGACTACCGGCGGGTGGCGCTGTACGGGGTGGACCGGCTCGTCGCCGAGCGCCGGGCGCTGAAGGCGGCGCTGGACGCGCGGCCGTCGACCGACGACGTGATCCGCGAGCGGGAGGAGCTGGCCGAGCAGGCCCGGGCCCTCGGCGAGCTGAAGGAGATGGCCGCCGGCTACGGCGTCGACGTCTCCCCGCCCGCCGCCACCGCCCAGCAGGCCGTGCAGTGGCTGTACTTCGCCTACCTGGCGGCCACGAAGGAGCAGAACGGGGCCGCGATGTCGCTGGGGCGCACCGCGACGTTCCTCGACGTCTACCTGCGCCGCGACCTGGCCGAGGGCCGGCTGACGGAGACGACCGCCCAGGAGCTGGTCGACGACTTCGTGATCAAGCTGCGGATCATCCGGTTCCTGCGCACCCCCGAGTACGACCAGCTCTTCTCCGGCGACCCGACGTGGGTGACCGAGTCGCTGGGCGGGATGGGCGCCGACGGCCGGCCGCTGGTGACCCGGACCAGCTTCCGCTACCTGCAGACCCTCTACAACCTGGGCCCGGCGCCGGAGCCGAACCTGACCGTGCTGTGGTCGCCGCGGCTGCCGGCGGGGTTCAAGCGGTTCTGCGCGCAGGTGTCGCTGGACACCAGCGCCATCCAGTACGAGAACGACGACCTGATCCGCCCGGCGTACGACGACGACACGGCGATCGCCTGCTGCGTGTCGGCGCTGCGGGTGGGCCGCGACATGCAGTTCTTCGGCGCCCGCGCCAACCTCGCCAAGGCGCTGCTCTACGCGATCAACGGCGGCCGCGACGAGCTGACCGGCGAGCAGGTGGCCCCGGCCGCGCCGCCGGTGGGCGGGGAGGTCCTCGACCACGCCGAGGTGCTGGCCGCGTACGACCGGACGCTGGACTGGCTGGCCGAGACGTACGTGGACGCGCTGAACGTCATCCACCACATGCACGACCGGTACGCGTACGAGCGGCTGGAGATGGCGCTGCACGACCACCCGGTGCGCCGGTTCATGGCCACCGGCATCGCCGGCCTGTCGGTCGCGGTGGACAGCCTCGCGGCGATCCGGTACGGCCGGGTGAAGGTGCTGCGCGACGACAGCGGCCTGGCCGTCGACTACGTCGTCGAGGGCGAGCCGCCCACCTTCGGCAACAACGACGACCGGGCCGACGAGATCGCCGTGTGGCTCGTGGAGACGTTCGCGGAGAAGCTGCGCCGGCAGCGCACCTACCGCGACGCCGAGCTGACCCTGTCGGTGCTGACCATCACGTCCAACGTCGTGTACGGCCGGCACACCGGCAACACCCCCGACGGGCGGCGGGCCGGCGAGCCGTTCGCCCCCGGCGCGAACCCGATGAACGGGCGGGACACGCACGGCCTCGTCGCGGCGGCGCTGTCGGTGGCGAAGCTGCCGTACGACGCCGCCCGGGACGGCATCTCGCTGACCGGCACGGTCACGCCGGACGGGCTGGGCCACACCCGGGAGGAGCGGATCACCAACCTGGCCGGGGTGCTCGACGGGTACGCCGACGCGGGCGGGTTCCACCTCAACGTCAACGTGCTCGACCGGGCGACGCTGCTGGACGCGATGGACCACCCCGAGCGGTACCCGCAGCTGACGGTGCGGGTGTCCGGGTACGCGGTGAACTTCGTCCGGCTCACCCCCGAGCAGCAGCGGGACGTGGTGTCCCGCACGTTCCACGGCGCGCTGTGAACACCGCAGGCCGGGAGTTGACCGGGGCCGTGCACTCCTTCGACCTGTCGATCGGCGTGGACGGCCCCGGCACCCGGTTCGTGGCCTTCCTCGCCGGCTGCCCCCTGCGCTGCCGCTACTGCCACAGCCCGGACACCTGGTACCGGCGCAGCGGCCGGCACCGGACGGTGGCCGAGCTGGTCGCCGAGATCGAGCGGTACCGGCGGTTCGTCACGGTCGCCGGCGGCGGGGTGACGATCAGCGGCGGGGAGCCGTTGCAGCAGCCCCGGTTCACCGGCGAGGTGCTGCGCCGCTGCCACGAGCTGGGCCTGCACACGGCCCTGGACACGTCCGGCTTCCTGGGCGAGCGCGCCGACGACGCCCTGCTCGACGCCACCGACCTGGTGCTGCTGGACGTGAAGTCGTGGGACCCGGCGACGTACCGGGCCGTGACCCGGACCGGTGAGGTGGCGCCCACGCTGCGCTTCGGCCGTCGCCTGGCGGCCCGGGGCACCCCGATCTGGATCCGCTTCGTGCTGGTGCCGGGGCTCACCGACGCGTCGCCGAACGTCGCCGGGGTGGCGGACTTCGCCGCCTCGCTGGCCACGGTCGAGCGGGTGGAGGTGCTGCCGTTCCACCGCCTCGGCGCGCACAAGTACGCGGAGCTGGGGCTGCGGTTCCCCCTCGCCGACACCGAGCCGCCGTCGGCGGAGCTGCTGGACCGGGTCCGTGGGCAGTTCGCGGCGCGCGGCCTGACGGTCTGCTGAGGGCGGGGTCGGGCAGCGCGGCCCGGCGGGTTCACCGAGGGCGGTCCGGCCGGCGCGGCCTGTCGGTCTGCCGAACCCGGGGCCCATCGGGTCGGGTCCGCCTCGGTTCGCCGCGCGTCGCGGCGGCGGCGGGCCGACAATGAGGCGATGGGACGAGACGGACGCGTGGTGCGGATGACCGGGGCGCGGGCGAGCGGCGCGGTGGCCACGGGCGCGCGGGCGGCCGGCGCGGCGTCGCTCGGCGCGCTGGCCGTGGGGGCGCTGGCGGTCGGAGCCGTCGCCGTCGGGGCGCTGGCGATCGGGCGGCTCGCGATCCGCCGGGCGGTGGTGCGGGAGCTGCGCGTCGGCCGGCTGGAGATCGACGAGCTGGTGGTGCGCGGCCGCCCCGTCGGCGACGGATAGCGGACGACGCCCACCGTGGGCCGTACGGGGCTGCCCGCCCGCGCCCGGCGGTCGGGCCGGCGCCCCCGGGCGGGTCAGGCGGCGGGCGGGGTGGCCGCGGGGTAGCCGTACAGCTCGAGCAGGCGGCCCCGGGCCGCGTGCAGCCGGTCCACCACCACGCTCATGAAGCGGGTGGTGAGCTGGCGGCCGAGCGCGTCGTCGGACTCCATCAGCCGGCGCACCCCCTCGGCGGTGAACTCCACGGCCGTGCTGCGCTGCGCCGCGACCGCCCCGAACTGCCAGCGGTAGGGCGGAAAGAGCCACGACCAGCCGAGCACCCCGCCCGGGCCGATCTTCTCGATCTCGACGTCGCCGCGGCCGGGCACCGGGAAGTCGAGCGCCACCTGCCCGGCGCGGACCAGCCAGAAGCGCCCCGCCGGCTGGTCGGCCCGGAACATCCGGTGCCCGGGGTGCCAGACCACCGGGCGGGCATAGCCGGCCAGCCGGGGCAGCCACGGCTCGGGCAGCCCGGCGAGGAACGGGTGCGCGCGGAGCACGTCGAGGGTGGTCAGGTGGGTGCCTCCTTCGCCCGGGCGGGCCGGCGGTGGCCGGGCCTGCGACGCAGACGTCCGTCCTGACCTCCAGTGCACCGCGCGCCGCCCGGCGGTGACAAGGGCCGTTGGTCCCTGGCCGCGCGGGCGGAACTCCCCTGCCGGTTCCGCCGCGTCGGGGCGAGGGTGGAGTACGGCGAGGGCGCCGCCACGGCGCCACGGCAGGGCGGAGGGCGACGTGGGCATGTCCGGGACACGGCGGGAGCGGGGGCGTACCGGTGCCCGTTGACACCTCGACCAGGCCGCCCGCCGGGCTCAGTTCCGCGGCGGCCGCCGCCCGGCTGCGCGCCGACGGGCCGAACGCGGCGGAAGCGCCGCCCCGCCGGCACCTGGCCTCGCGGGTCCTGCACCAGCTCACCGATCCGCTGGTGGCGCTGCTGCTGGCCGCCGCCGTGGTCACCGCCGTGCTGCGGGACTACCCGGACACCGCCGTGATCGTGCTGGTCGTGCTGGTGAACACCGCCATCGGGATGGTGCAGGAGGTGCGGGCCGACCGGGCGATCGCCGCGCTGGACCGGCTCGCCGCGCCCACCGCCCGGGTCGTGCGCGACGGCCGCGACGTCGTCCTGCCCGCCGCCGACCTGGTCCGGGGCGACCTGGTGCGGGTGGAGGCCGGCGACGTGGTCCCCGCCGACCTGCTCCTCGCCGAGGCCGCCCGGCTGACCGTCGACGAGTCGGCGCTGACCGGCGAGTCGGTGCCGGTGGCCCGGGCCGCCGGCGAGGAGGCGAGCGCGGGAACGGTGGTCACCACCGGGCGGGCCACCGGCACGGTGGTGCGCACCGGAGCGGCGAGCGCGCTCGGCCGGATCACCGCCCTGGTGGCGTCCACCCGGCCCGCCGCCACCCCGTTGCAGCGCCGCCTCGCCGGCCTCGGCCGGGTCCTCGGCTTCGCCGCGGTGGTGCTCTCCGGGCTGGTCTTCGTCGTCGGTGTGGTCGGCGGCCGGCCGGTGGTCGACATGGCGGTCACCGCGGTGAGCCTGGTGGTGGCGGCCGTCCCCGAGTCGCTGCCCGCGGTGGTCACCCTCGCCCTCGCGCTCGGCGCGCGCCGGATGGCCGGGGCGCGGGCGATCCCCCGCCGGCTGCACGCGGTGGAGACGCTCGGCTCGGTCACCGTGATCGCCTCCGACAAGACCGGCACGCTGACCGAGGGCCGGATGGCCGTGCAGCACGCGGTCACCGCCGACGGCTCCCGCTACGGCGTCACCGGCACCGGCTACGCGCCGCACGGCGCCGTGCGGCACCGGGGCGAGCCGGTGGCCGTACCGGACGACCTGCGCCGCCTGGCGCGGGCCGGGCTGCTCTGCAACGACGCCGCCCTCACGCCGCCCACCGACGAGCGGCCGGAGTGGGGCGCGGTCGGCGACCCGCTGGAGGCGGCGCTGGTCGCGTTCGCCGCCCGCTGCGGCCTCGACCCGGAGTCCACCCGCGCCGCCTGGCCCCGGGTCGTCGAGCACCCCTTCGACCAGGAGCTGCGCCGAATGACCACCGTGCACCGCTCCTGCGACCGCCGCTACCTGGTGGTGTGCAAGGGCGCGCCGGAGAACGTGCTGGCCGCGCCGCTGGTCGACGCCACCGCCGAGGAGATCGCCGAGCTGACGGAGACCGCGCACCGGCTGGCCGCCGAGGGGCTGCGGGTGCTGGCGGTCGCGTCCGCCGTGACCGACGCGCCGCCGGCGGACCCGGCCCGGCCGACCGGGCTACGGCCGGCGGGGCTCGTCGCCGTCGGCGACCCGCTGCGCGCGGGGGCGGCCGACATCGCCGCCGGCCTCGACGACGCCGGGGTCCGGCTGGTGCTGATCACCGGCGACCATCCCGCGACCGCCGCCGCGATCGGCGGCCAGCTCGGACTGTGGCGCGAGGGCGACCCGCTGGTCCGCGGCGACGACGGCGATCCGGCGCGGGCGCACCCGCAGGCCCGGGTGTTCGCGCGTACGCAGCCGGAGCAGAAGCTCGACATCATCGCCGGGTTGCAGTCCCGGGGCCACGTGGTGGCGATGACCGGCGACGGGGTGAACGACGCTCCCGCCCTGCGCCGCGCCGACATCGGGGTGGCGATGGGCGGCGGCACCGAGGTCGCCCGGCAGGCCGCCGACCTGGTGCTGGTCGACGACGACCTGTCCACCGTGGCCGCCGCGATCGGCGAGGGCCGCCGCATCTACGACAACATCCGCCGGTTCCTGCGCTACGCCCTCTCGGGCGGGGTCGCCGAGATCGCGGTGATGCTGCTCGGGCCGCTGTTCGGGCTGGCCGTACCGCTGCTGCCCGCGCAGATCCTCTGGGTGAACCTGCTCACCCACGGCGTGCCGGGCGTGGCCCTGGGCGCGGAACCGGCGGAGCCGGGCACGCTGCGCCGCGCGCCGCGCTCCCCCTCGGAGTCGGTGCTCGGGGCCGGCCTGGGCCGGGACGTGCTGGTCACCGGCGCGCTGATCGCCGCCGTGGTGCTCGGCGCGGGCGTCGCCGCCGCACGCTGGGACCGCCCCTGGCAGTCGGTGGTGTTCGTGGTGCTCGGCCTGGCCCAGCTCGGGGTCGCGCTCGCGGTCCGGGCGCCGAGGGCACGCGGCGCGGGGCGGGGCAACCGCGCGCTGCCGGTCGCGGTGGCGGTCTCGGCGCTGCTCCAGGTGGCCGGCGTGCTGCTGCCGCCGCTGCGAGACCTGCTCGGCACGGAGCCGCTCGGCGCGGCCGAGCTGGCGGCCTGCGCCGCGGTCAGCGTGCTGCCCGGTCTGGTGCTGCGGCTGGCCCGCCGCCCGCTCGGGCGGTTCGGGACCAACGGCCCGTCGGCCGGGACGACGGCCCCTGGCCGGTAGCGTTCGGGCGGAGCAGGATGAAGGCGTACCAAGGAGGAGAAAGATGACCATCAACACCGGTGTCCCAGTCGTCGTGGGCGTGGACGGTTCGGCCGCCGCGTTGGACGCGGTCCGGATGGCGGCGCGGGAGGCGGCGCAACGGCAGCGCCCGCTGCGGGTGGTGCACGCCTTCATCTGGCCGTTGATCCCCAACGCCCCGCTGGAGGCGGTGCCGGGCGCGCCGGCCGACGCCGGCCTGCGCAACCAGGCCGAGCGGTACGTCGCCGAGGCGGTCGCCGAGGCCGGCAAGGTCGCCCCCGAGGTCGCGGTCACCGGCGTGGTGGTCGACGGGGCGGCGACCCCCGTCATGCTCGACGAGTCCCGGGAGGCCGCGCTGATGGTGCTCGGCCACCGTGGGCTGGGTGGCTTCGCCGGGCTGCTGATCGGCTCGGTGACCGTGCAGGTCTGCGCCCACGCGCTGTGCCCGGTCCTGGTGGTGCGCGGCGAGGAGCGCGCCGACGGGCCGGTCGTGGTGGGCGTGGACGGTTCCGAGTGCTCCATGGAGGCCGTCGGGTTCGCCTTCGAGGAGGCGTCCCGCCGGGGCGCCCCGCTGCTCGCCCTGCAGGCCTGGCTCTACCCGACGCCGGTGGGCCCCGGCGACATCCTGCCCCTGGTGTACGACCTCGACGCCTACGCGGCGGAGCAGGAGCGGACGCTCGCCGAGTCCCTCGCCGGCTTCGCCGAGCGCTACCCGGACGTGCCGGTGCGGCACCGGCTGGTCCGCGGCACCCCGGCCCGGGTGCTGGTCGAGGAGTCGAAGACGGCCCAGCTCGTCGTCGTCGGGGCGCGCGGCCGGGGCCCGCTGAGCGGGCTGCTGCTCGGTTCCGTCAGCCACGCCGTGCTGCACCACGCGCACTCCCC
Organism: Micromonospora sp. NPDC004336; assembly: GCF_053602615.1. Lineage (NCBI taxonomy): Bacteria > Bacillati > Actinomycetota > Actinomycetes > Micromonosporales > Micromonosporaceae > Micromonospora > Micromonospora sp. NPDC004336. The sequence goes on along the minus strand of NZ_JBSGDY010000060.1, from coordinate 17,194 downwards.
GCTGGTGATCGTGCGGAACCCGAAGCGGGCCGACGCGTCCTGACCCTCCCCGCGCGCCGGTCCCGTCGCGCCGACCGCTCCCCCGGCCGGCGCGACGGGGCCGGTTGCGGGACGCGCGGGCCCGGTGCCGGCGCGGGGGCGCGCGCCGGGGCCCGCTCGGCCGGCGACGCGACGGGGAAATCCCGGTGGGCCGGCGGAACCGCGTCGACAATGACCTGATCGACCTCTGGGAGGGCTGAATGAACCGACCCGTCGTGGTGGGTGTGGACGGATCGCCGCCGAGCCTGGTGGCGGCGGAGCACGCCGCCCGGGCCGCCGTGCAGCGGTCCCGCCCGCTGCACCTGGTGCACGGCTACCTGCATCCGCTCGGCTACGGCGTGCCGGTCAACCCGTACGACCTGGGGTTGCCGGCGCCGACCGAGGACGGGCAGAAGATGCTCGAGCAGACGGCCGCCGACCTCGCGGAACGCTGGCCCGGGCTGACCGTCGAGGTGCGCCAGGTGGCCGGCGGGCCGGGCGCGACGCTCGTCGAGGAGTCCCGGCGGGCCGAGCTGGTGGTGGTGGGCAGCCGCGGCCTGGGCGGCTTCGCGGGGCTGCTGCTGGGCTCGGTCGGCACGCAGGTGGCCTCGCACGCGCACTGCCCGGTGCTGGTGGTCCGCCCCGCCGAGGAGCCGATCCCGGTCGCCGGGCCGGTGCTGGTCGGGGTGGACGGTTCGGAGCCGGCCGAGCTGGCCGTCGGGTACGCCGCCGACGAGGCGGCCCGCCGCGGGACCGGCCTGGTGCTGGCGCACGTCCGGCCGCCGGACGGGGAGCGTCGGGCGCCCGACGAGGCGGCGGAGGCGGGGTCCGCCGCGCACGCGGAGTCGGCCGAGCTGCTGGCCACGGCCGCGGCGGCGGTCCGCGGCAGCCACCCGGGGCTGCCCGTCGAGGAGCGGGTGCTGCCGGCCGCCAAGCCGGAGCAGGCGCTGATCGAGGCGAGCGGCGACGCGGCGCTGGTGGTGGTCGGCTCGCGGGGCCGGGGCGGCTTCGCCGGGCTGCTGCTCGGCTCGGTCAGCCAGGCGCTGGTGCAGCACGCGCGCTGCCCGGTGCTGGTCGCCCGCCCGTACGGTCACGCCCGCTGAACCGGCCGCGACCCGCCGGCCCGGGACGGGGTCGGCGGGTCGACGGCGGTCAGTGGTCCCGGCCCCCGAGCAGTTCCTCGAAGCTGGTGGTGAGGGCGAACGGGTCCGCGGGGCCGGCGGACGGCGGGCGGCGCCGGATCTGGTCGGCCAGCTCGCCGGCGGCGCGGTCGATCCGCGATCGCAGCGCGCCGTCGGCGACGCCGGCGGCCCAGTCCTCCGGCGCGGCGAAGACCGCCGTGGGCACCACGACCGACCGCAGGTACGCGAACATCGGCCGCAGGGCGTGCTCCAGGGCGAGCGAGTGCCGGGCGGTGCCGCCGGTGGCGCCGACCAGCACCGGCCGGTCCGCCAGCGCCCCGGTGTCGACCAGGTCGAAGAAGGACTTGAACAGCCCGTTGTACGACGCGTTGAAAATCGGCGTGACGGCGATCAGCCCGTCCGCGCCGGTGACCGTGTCGAGCACCTCCCGCAGCGCGGCCGACGGAAAGCCGGTGAGCAGGTGGTTGACGATGTCGTGGGCGTGTTCGCGCAGCTCGACGGGGCGGACGTCGACGTCGTCGCCCCGCCGGGCCAGCTCGTCGCGGGTGGCGGCGGCGAGCTGGTCGGCGAGCAGCCGGGTCGACGAGGGCTGACCGAGCCCGGCCGACACCACGGCGAGGGTACGGCGGGTCATCGGCCCGCCTCCGCCCCGGCGCGCCCGGCGGCGGCCCGCAGCGAGGCGTGCGTGGGCGCCTCGGGCACGTGGGCGGGGCGCAGCGACTCGAACTCCTTGCGCAGCACGGGCACGACCTCCTCGCCGAGCAGGTCGAGCTGCTCCATCACGGTCTTCAGCGGCAGGCCGGCGTGGTCGATCAGGAAGAGCTGCCGCTGGTAGTCGCCGACGTAGTCGCGGAAGCCCAGCGTCCGGTCGATGACCTGCTGCGGGCTGCCGACGGTCAGCGGGGTCTGCGCGGTGAACTCCTCCAGGGACGGGCCGTGGCCGTAGACGGGGGCGTTGTCGAAGTACGGGCGGAACTCCCGCACCGCGTCCTGCGAGTTGCGCCGCATGAACACCTGCCCGCCGAGGCCGACGATCGCCTGGTCGGCGGAGCCGTGGCCGTAGTGCGCGTACCGCTGCCGGTAGAGCTCGACCATCCGCTGGGTGTGCTCCTTGGGCCAGAAGATGTGGTTGGCGAAGAAGCCGTCGCCGTAGTAGGCGGCCTGCTCGGCGATCTCGGGGCTGCGGATCGAGCCGTGCCAGACGAACGGCGGCACGCCGTCGAGCGGGCGGGGCGTCGAGGTGAACGACTGCAGCGGGGTCCGGAAGCGGCCGGACCAGTCGACCACGTCCTCGCGCCAGAGCCGGCGCAGCAGGTCGTAGTTCTCGATGGCGAGCGGGATGCCGTTGCGGATGTCCTGCCCGAACCACGGGTAGACCGGGCCGGTGTTGCCGCGCCCCATCATCAGGTCCACCCGGCCGTCGGCGAGGTGCTGGAGCATCGCGTAGTCCTCGGCGATCTTCACCGGGTCGTTGGTGGTGATCAGCGTGGTCGACGTCGACAGCAGCAGCCGCTCGGTGCGGGCGGCGACGTAGCCCAGCATGGTGGTGGGCGACGACGGCACGAACGGCGGGTTGTGGTGCTCGCCGGTGGCGAAGACGTCGAGGCCGACCTCCTCGGCCTTGAGCGCGATGGCGACCATCGCCTTGATCCGCTCATGCTCGGTCGGCTCCCGACCGGTGGTCGGGTCGACCGTGACGTCGCCGACGGTGAAGACTCCGAACTGCATGACCAGCTCCTCGCGTTGTCCGCCGGGGCCGGAGCGGCTCCCGGACGCACCGCACAACATATTTGACGAGTCAACTATTCCGCGAGGGGTGCCGCCGCCGGTGGGCGCCGTCACCCCGGCCCGGCGGCGCCGGTCAGGCGCGACTGCGGGGCACGTGCCGGCGGTAGGCGCTGACCGTCGGGTCGTCGGCGATCCAGAAGCGCCACGGCACGTCGTGCGCCCCCGTCACGCCCACCCTCGGGCCGGCGGCCACCACGTCCGCCGGCACCGGCCGGTCGGCCGGGCGCAGCCGGACCGGACCGTCGCCGAGCAGGTAGCGGCCGTAGACGCTCCTGTCGATGCCGAGCGCCGCGCAGAGCCGGGCGGGCCCGCGCGCGAGATCGACGTCCCGGCGTACGGCGGTGCGGCGCGCCCGGGCCTCGTCGAGGCCGTCGACCACCTCGCCGGCGCGCAGCAGCACCGCCGAGGCCTCCCCGTCGGGCCCGGTGACCACGTTCATGCACCAGTGCATGCCGTAGGTGAAGTAGACGTAGGCGTGCCCGGCCGGCCCGAACATGACCGCGTTGCGCGGGGTGCGGCCCCGATGGGCGTGCGACGCCGGGTCGCCGGCCGTCCCGGCGTACGCCTCGACCTCGGTGATCCGGACGGTGACGCCGCCCGCGGAGAGCCGGCAGCCGAGCAGGCCCCGCGCCGCCGGCACCACGGGCCCGGCGAGCAGATCGGCCAGCCCCGCGAGGCCGGCGGGACGGGAGTCGGAGTACGCCACCACGGATCCGACCCTATCCGCGCGCCGCGCCGACCGCCGACTTTCAACAACTCGTTGACAACTCGACGTTGATGTGATGGGGTCGACGGCATGACCGACGCCTCCTTCGCCGCCCCCGACGCGAGCCGCGCCCGGGCGCACCGCACCTACGACGCCCTGCACCGGATCACCGAGCGCCACGCCGGCACCGAGACCCGCCGGCGCCGGCACACCAACCCCTACGTCCCCGACACCTACGAGGCGGTCGCGCTGGTCACCGCCCTGGCCGCCGGCGGGGCCGAGGCGGAGCCCGGGGAGGAGCCGGTCGACGACGCCGACCTCGTCGCGGCGCTCACCCTCGTGCCGCACCTGCGCGCGGAGGTCGAGACCATGGAGGCGGGGCTGCTGACGCTGGCCCGCGCCCGAGGGCTCACCTGGCAGCAGATCGCGTACGGGCTGGGGCTGGGCAGCGCGCAGGCCGCCAAGCAGCGCTTCGAGCGGCTCTCCGCCCGCACCGCCGCCACCGGGTGACGCCGCCGGTGGGCCAGACTGGGCGCGGGATCGGTGTCGAGGAGGACGCGATGACGCGCGAGGAGATGCTGGCGTACTGCCTGGGCAAGCCGGGGGCGTGGCTGGACCGGCCGTGGGAGGGCGACGAGGTGGTGAAGGTCGGCAGCCGGATCTTCGCCTTCCTCGGCTCCGTCGACGGCGACGACCCGACGGTCGGGGTGAAGTGCGGCGCGAGCCGGGAGATCGCCGACGAGTGGCTGCACCGGCACCCGGGCGACGCGCGGCCGTCGCCGTACATCGGGCGCTCCGGCTGGAACACGCTGCGCCTGGCCGGCGGGATCGACGACGAGGAGCTGACCGAGGCGGTCGACGGGTCGTACGACGCGGTGGTGGCGAAGCTGCCGAAGCGCGAACGTCCCGGGGCGTGAGCACCTGCGGGGAAGCCGCTGCCTCAGGCGAGAGCGAGGCCGCGGCTTCCCCGTAGGTGAGCGGATCATTCCGCGACGGCACCCCTCAGCGGGGCACCACCCGCTCGGCGGCCCACTCCCGCCAGCCGGCCAGCTTGTCGGCGGCGGCGGCGAGCTGGTCGGCGACCGGGCCGGGCCCGGTCGAGCCGGGCGTGGTCCGGGCGGCGAGCGCCGACCGCACCGACAGCACGTCCCGCACGGACGGGTCGAGGTGCTCGCTGACCGTCGCCAGGTCGTCGTCGCTGACCTCGTCCAGGGCGCAGTCCCGGGCCACGCAGAGCGCCACCAGCTGCCCGGTGATCTCGTGCGCGTCGCGGAACGGCACCCCCCGCCGGACCAGCCAGTCGGCGACCTCGGTGGCGAGCGAGAAGCCCACCGGCGCGGCGGCGACCAGCCGGTCGACGCGTACCGTCATGGTGGAGATCATCCCGGCGAGGGCCGGCAGCAGCAGTTCCAGGGTGTCGACCGCGTCGAAGGCCGGCTCCTTGTCCTCCTGCATGTCCCGGTCGTAGGTCATCGGCAGGCCCTTGAGCATGGTGAGCACGGCCATCAGCCCGCCCACCAGGCGGCCGGACTTGCCCCGGGCCAGCTCGGCGATGTCCGCGTTCTTCTTCTGCGGCATAATCGACGAGCCGGTGGCGAAGGCGTCGTCCAGCTCGACCCAGCCGAACTCCTGGGACGTCCAGAGCACCACCTCCTCGCCGAGGCGGGACAGGTGCACCCCGATCATCGCGGTGACGAAGAGGAACTCGGCGACGAAGTCCCGGTCGGCCACGGCGTCCATCGAGTTGGCGAAGGACGTGCGGAAGCCCAGCTCCTTGGAGACGGCCACCGGGTCCAGCGGCAGGCCGGAGCCGGCGAGCGCGCCCGCGCCGAGCGGGCTGACCGCCGTGCGGTGGTCCCAGTCGCGCAGCCGCTCCAGGTCGCGCAGCAGCGGCTGCACGTGGGCGAGCAGCCAGTGCCCGAAGGTGACCGGCTGGGCGTGCTGGAGGTGGGTCATCCCGGGGGCGGCGGTGTCCACGTGCCGCCCGGCCTGCTCCACCAGCGCCTCGGCCAGCTCGACCAGCCGGGCCGCCACGCCCCGGGCGTGGTCGCGCAGGTAGAGCCGCAGGTCGGTCGCGACCTGGTCGTTGCGGGACCGGCCGGCGCGCAGCTTGCCGCCGAGGCTGCCCAGGCGTTCCAGCAGCCCGCGCTCCAGGGCGGTGTGCACGTCCTCGTCGTCGACCGTCGGGCGGAACTGCCCGGAGGCGCACGCCGCCTCCAGGTCGTCGAGGGCGGCGAGGATGCGGCCCAGTTCCTCCGGGTCGAGCAGGCCCGCGCCGGCGAGGACCCGGGCGTGCGCCCGGGAACCCGCGATGTCGTACGGGGCGAGGCGCCAGTCGAACTGCACGCTCACCGACAGCCGGGCCAGCGCCTCGGCGGGACCGCCGGCGAACCGGCCGCCCCAGAGGCTGGTGCGGTTGGTGGCTGCGCTGTTCTCGGTCAGGCTCTTGTCGTCCACGCCGCCCATTGTGGTGCCCACGATCCTCAGCCTCCCAGCCGGGCGTCCCGCGCGGCGGACATCTTGCTCGGCAGGCCCCAGAGCTGGACGAAGCCCTTCGCCAGCGACTGGTCGAAGGTGTCGCCGGTGTCGTAGGTGGCCATGCCGAAGTCGTAGAGGCTGGCCTCGGAGCGCCGGCCGGTGACGGTGGCCCGGCCGCCGTGCAGGGTCAGCCGCACCTCGCCGCTGACGTGCCGCTGGGCGTCGTCGATGAACGCGTCGAGGGAGCCCTTCAGCGGGGAGAACCAGAGGCCGTCGTAGACCAGCTCGCCCCAGCGCTGATCGACGCTCTTCTTGAACCGGGCCAGGTCCCGCTCGACGGTCACCGCCTCCAGCTCCTGGTGGGCGGTGATCAGGGCGATCGCGCCCGGCGCCTCGTACACCTCGCGGCTCTTGATGCCGACGAGGCGGTCCTCGACCATGTCGAGCCGGCCGACGCCCTGGGCGCCGGCGCGCCGGTTGAGCTCCAAAATCGCCTGGTACGGGGTGACGGTCTCGCCGTCGATCGCCACCGGCACGCCGGCGTCGAAGGTGATCACGACCTCGTCGGCGTCCCGGGGCTCGGCCGGGTCGGACGTGTAGGAGTAGAGGTCCTCGACCGGGCCGTTCCAGATGTCCTCCAGGAAGCCGGTCTCCACGGCGCGGCCCCACAGGTTCTGGTCGATCGAGTAGGGCGACTTCGCCGACACGTCGATCGGCAGCCCCTTCTCCTCGGCGAAGGCGATCGCCTTGTCCCGGGTCCAGGCGAAGTCCCGGGCCGGCGCGACGATCTTCAGGTCGGGGGCGAGCGCGCCCAGGCCGACCTCGAAGCGGACCTGGTCGTTGCCCTTGCCGGTGCAGCCGTGCGACACGATGGTGCCGCCGTGCTTGCGGGCCGCGGCCACCAGGTGCTTGACGATCAGCGGCCGGGACAGCGCGGAGACCAGCGGGTACCGGTCCATGTAGAGCGCGTTGGCGCGGATGGCCGGCAGGCAGTACCCGGCGGCGAACTCGTCGCGCGCGTCGACCACCTCCGACTCGACGGCGCCGCAGTCCAGGGCGCGCTGCCGGATGGCGTCGAGGTCCTCGCCGCCCTGCCCGACGTCGACCGCCACCGCGATCACCTCGGCGCCGGTCTGCTCGGCGAGGTACGGAATGGCGACGGAGGTGTCGAGCCCTCCGGAGTAGGCGAGTACGACCCGCTCGGTCATGGTGTGGTGTTCCCTTCGACGTTCTCTTCCCGGCGGGCCCAGCCGGCGAGCTTGTCGCCGAGCGCGGCCCCGCCGACGGCCTCGCGGGCCACGACGAGGATGGTGTCGTCGCCGGCGATGGTGCCGACGATCTCGGGCAGGCCCGCCCGGTCCAACGCGCTGGCCAGGTAGTGGGCCGCGCCCGGCGGGGTGCGCAGCACGGCGATGTTGCCGCTGGAGTCCACCCCGTTGAGCAGCTCGCGCAGCAGCCGGACCAGCCGGGCCGGCGCCGCCTCGGCGTCGCGCAGCGGCCGGTGGCCGTCCTCGGGGATCAGGTAGACGGCCCGCCCGTCGCCGCCGCGTACGGTCACCGCGCCCAGCTCCTTCAGGTCGCGGGACAGGGTGGCCTGGGTGACGCCGATGCCGTCGCCGGCGAGCAGGTCGGCCAGCTCGGTCTGCGAGTGGATGGCCTTGTCGCGGATCAGCTCGACGATGCGGGCGTGCCGGGCGGCACGGGTCAGCGGGGCGGTCATGGGGTCTCCCTGGTCGCGTCGGCGCCCGGCGCCGCCGCGACCGGGGCGGCGGGCGCGGCCCCGAGGAGGAACGTCAACAGCGCCTTCTGGGCGTGCAGCCGATTCTCCGCCTGGTCGAACACGACGCTCTGCGGGCCGTCGAGCACCTCGTCGGTGATCTCCTCGCCGCGGTGCGCGGGCAGGCAGTGCAGCACGACGGCGCCGGGCGCGGCGTGGCCGAGCAGCGCGGCGTTGACCTGGTACGGCAGGAACGGGGTGATCCGGTCCAGCCCGTCGTCCTCCTGCCCCATCGAGGTCCACGTGTCGGTGGCGACCACGTCGGCCCCGGCGACCGCGGCGACCGGGTCGGTCAGCGCCAGCACCGACCCGCCGGTGCCGGCGGCGATCTTCTCCGCCCGGGCGAGCACCTCCGGGTCGGGGCCGAAGCCGGCCGGCCCGGCGACCCGGACGTGCATCCCGGCGGTCGCCCCGGCGAGCAGGTACGAGTGGGACAGGTTGTTGGCCGCGTCGCCGACGTAGGCGAGCGTCCGGCCGGCGGTGCCGCCGCAGTGCTCGCGGATCGTGAGCAGGTCGGCGAGGAGCTGACAGGGGTGGAACCCGTCGGTGAGCGCGTTGACCACCGGCACGGTGGCCGCCTCGGCCACCTCGGCGATCCGGTCGTCGCCGTGCGTACGCAGCACGATCGCCGCGACGTAGCGGGAGAGCACCCGCCCGGCGTCGCCCAGGGTCTCGCCCCGCCCGAAGTGGGTGACCTGGGTGTCTACCACGAGGGGATGCCCACCGAGCTCGGCGATGCCCACGTCGAAGGAGAACCGGGTACGCAGGCTCTGCTTGTCGAACAGCACCGCCACCGACCGGGGCCCGGCCAGCGGCCGGTGGCCGAACCGGTCCGCCTTCATCCGTGCCGCGAGGTCGAGCACGGCCGACTGCTCGGCGGGGCTCAGGTCGTCGTCCCGCAGGAAGTGCCGGATCATGCGCTCGCCTCCGTCGTGCTCGTCTTCGTCTCGGCGCCGCCGGTGGACGGCCCGGGCGCGGTGGGCGGTGTCGACGCCGTGGGCGACCCCGACGCGGCCGGCGCAGTCGGCGACGCGGTCGGCGACGCGGTCGGCGACGCGGTCGGCAGCGTCGAGATCTTGGTAGGTTCCGGCCCCTGGAGGGGCCGTTTCTCACCAAGATTCGGCGCGGAGCCGGCGGCGGCGGGGGCTGCGGCGTCGAGGGCGGCGGGGAGGGCGGCCAGGAAGGCGTCGACCTGGGCGGCGGTCAGGATCAGCGGCGGTGCGAGCCGGACCACGCCGGGCTGCACCGGGTTGACCAGGAAGCCGGCCTCCCGCAGCGCCTCGGCGAGCACCGGCGCCACCGGGGCGGCGAGCACCACGCCGAGCAGCAGGCCCGCGCCGCGCACGCCCGCGACCAGCGGGTGACCGAGCGCCTCGACCCCCCGGCGCAGCCGCTCGCCGACCCGCTTGACGTGGTCGAGCAGCCCCTCGTTGGCGATGGTCGCCACCACCGCGAGGGCGGCGGCGCAGCTCACCGGGTTGCCGCCGAAGGTGGTGCCGTGCGAGCCGGGGGCGAGCAGCTCGGCGGCCCGCCCGAAGGCCAGGCAGGCGCCGATGGGCAGGCCGCCCCCGAGCCCCTTGGCCAGGGTCACCACGTCGGGCTCGACGCCCTCGGCCTGGTGGGCGAACCAGTGGCCGGTGCGGCCGACGCCGGTCTGCACCTCGTCGAGAACCAGCAGGGCGCCGTGCCGGGCGGTGATCCGGCGGGCGGCGGCCAGGTAGCCGGCCGGCGGGACCACGACGCCGTTCTCGCCCTGGATCGGCTCCAGGATCACCATGGCGGTGGCGTCGGTGACGGCCGCCTCCAGGGCGGCGACGTCGCCGTAGTCGACGTGGGTGACCTCGCCGGGCAGCGGGCGGAACGGGTCGGCCTTGGCGGGCTGGCCGGTGAGCGCGAGCGCGCCCATGGTGCGACCGTGGAACCCACCCGCCGTGGCGACCACGTGCGTGCGGCCGGTGAGCCGGGACAGCTTGAACGCGGCCTCGTTGGCCTCCGCGCCGGAGTTGGCGAAGAAGACCCGGCCGGGCCGCCCGGCCAGGGCCAGCAGCAGTTCGGCGAGGGCCACCGGCGGCTCGGCGACGTAGAGGTTGGAGACGTGCCCGAGGGTGGCGACCTGCTTCGACACGGCCGCCACCACGGCCGGGTGGGCGTGGCCGAGGGCGTTGACCGCGATGCCGCCGACGAGGTCGACGTACTCCCGGCCGGCGTCGTCGACCACGACGGCGCCGGAGCCGGAGACGAGGGCGAGCGGGGGCCTGCCGTAGTTGTCCATCATGGACTGCGCCCAGCGCTCGACGAGGGTGCTCATGCGGGGACCGTGCCTTCCTCGTCGGCGGCTGCGGGGGCGGTGGGTGCGGTCCTGGCGCCGACGACCATGGTGCCGAACCCTTCGGAGGTGAAGACCTCCAGCAGTGTGGAGTGGGCGACCCGGCCGTCGACGACGTGCGCGGCGGGAACGCCCTGCCGCACCGCCCGCAGGCAGGCCTCCATCTTGGGCACCATGCCGCTGGACAGCGACGGCAGCAGCTCCGCCAGCTCGTCGGCGGTGATCTCGCTGACCAGGCTGTCCGTGTCCGGCCAGTCGGCGTAGAGGCCCGGCACGTCGGTGAGGACGACCAGCTTGCGGGCGTCGAGGGCGACGGCGAGCGCGGCGGCGGCGGTGTCGGCGTTCAGGTTGTGCAGCACGCCGTCGGCGTCCGGCGCGACGGTGGAGATGACCGGGATGCGGCCGGCCGCGATCAGGTCGGTGACCGCCGAGACGTCGACCGACTCGACGTCGCCGACCTGCCCGACGTCGACCGGCTCCCCGTCCACGTACGCGGGCCGCCGCACGGCGGTGAACAGCCCGGCGTCCTCGCCGGAGAGGCCGACCGCGAACGGGCCGTGGGCGTTGATCAGCCCGACCAGTTCCCGGCCCACCTGGCCGACGAGCACCATCCGGACCACGTCCATCGCCTCCGGGGTGGTGACCCGCAGGCCGCCCCGGAACTCGCTGGCGATGCCGAGCCGGCCCAGCATGGCGGAGATCTGCGGGCCGCCCCCGTGCACCACGACCGGCTTCAGGCCGGCGTAGCGCAGGAAGACCATGTCGGCGGCGAAGGCCCGCTGCAGCTCGGGGTCGACCATGGCGTTGCCGCCGTACTTGACCACGACGGTCGAGCCGGAGAAGCGGGCCAGCCAGGGCAGCGCCTCGATCAGCGTGGCGGCCTTGGCCTGGGCGCGGGTGAGGTCGGTGGTGAGGCTCATGTCGAGTAGGCCGAGTTCTCGTGCACGTACGCGTGGGAGAGGTCGTTGGTCCAGATCGTCGCCTCGGCGGCGCCGGCGTGCAGGTCGATCCGGATGGTGACGTCCCGCCCGGACAGGTCGACCTTCGACCGGTCCTCGGCGGCGGCGCCGCAACGGCACACCCAGACCCCGTTCACCGCGACGTCGACGGCGTCCGGCTCGAAGGCGGCGGCGGTGGTGCCGACGGCGGCGAGGATCCGGCCCCAGTTCGGGTCGTTGCCGAACAGCGCGGTCTTGACCAGGTTGTTGCGGGCCACCGACCGCCCCACCTCGACCGCGTCGTCCTCGCTCGCCGCGCCGACCACGTCGATGGCGATCTGCTTGGTGGCGCCCTCGGCGTCGGCGATGAGCTGCTGGGCCAGGTCGTGGGCGGCGGCGGTCACCGCGGCGGTCAGCTCGGCGACGGTGGGTGCGATGCCGCTCGCGCCGCTGGCCAGCAGCAGCACCGTGTCGTTGGTCGACATGCAGCCGTCGGAGTCGATCCGGTCGAAGGTGACCCGGCACGCCTCCCGCAGGGCGGCGTCGAGGTCCTCCGGCCCGGCCACCGCGTCGGTGGTCAGCACGCAGAGCATGGTGGCCATCGCCGGGGCGAGCATGCCCGCGCCCTTGGCCATGCCGCCGACGGTCCAGCCGCTGCCCCGGGCCACGGTGGTCTTGGGCCGGGTGTCCGTGGTCATGATGGCCTCGGCGGCCGCCGGGCCGCCGTCGCGCGACAGCCCGCGGATCGCCGATCGTACGCCGGGAAGCAGCTTCCCCATCGGCAGCCGCTCGCCGATCAGGCCGGTCGAGCAGACCGCCACGTCGGCGGCGCCGAGCATCAGCCGCGCGTTGGCCGAGGTGAGCGCGGCGGCGGTGTGCTCGGCGGTGGCGTGGGTGTCCTGGAAGCCCGCCGGTCCCGTGCAGGCGTTGGCGCCGCCCGAATTGAGTACGACGACGCGCGCGACGCCGGAGCGCACCACCTGCTGGGTCCAGAGCACCGGCGCGGCCTTGACCCGGTTGGCGGTGAACACGCCGGCGATCCCGGCGTCCGGACCGTCGTTGACGACCAGCGCGACGTCGCTCGCGCCGCTGGCCTTGAGCCCGGCGGCCACCCCGGCCGCCCGGAACCCCCGCGGAGTCGTGACACTCACTGGTCCACTCCTTCGTTCGCGACTGCGGGGCTCCGCTGCGCTGCACTCCTCGCGCTCACGGTGCTATGCCCCAGGTGGAGAGGCCCGTCGTCTCCGGCAGGCCGCACATCAGGTTGGCGTTCTGCACGGCCTGGCCGGCGGCGCCCTTGCCGAGGTTGTCCAGCGCGCTGAGCACGATCATCCGGCGGGAGTCGACGTCGACGGTGGCCTGGAGATGGCACGAGTTGGAGCCGAGGGTGGCGGCGGTGTGCGGCCAGGCCCCCTCGGGCAGCACGTGCACGAAGGGCGCGTCCGCGTACGCCTCGGCGAGCACCGCCCGGGGGTCCACGCCCCGGGCCGGCACGGCGGTCACGGTGGCGAGGATGCCCCTGGGCATCGGCGCGAGCACCGGGGTGAGCGACAGGCCGGTCGCGCCCGTGGCCTGCTTGATCTCCGGGACGTGCTGGTGGGTGCCGACGCGGTAGGGCGACAGGTCCCCCATCACCTCGCTGCCGAGCAGGTGCGGCTTGGCCGCCTTGCCGGCGCCGGAGGTGCCGGAGGCCGCGACGACCACCACGTCGGCCGGGGAGGCGGCGCCGGCGGCGATCAGCGGGGCCAGCGCGAGGGTGATCGCGGCGGCGTAGCAGCCCGTGTTGGCCACCCGCGTGGCGCCGGCGATCAGCTCCCGCTGGCCGGGCAGCTCGGGCAGGCCGTAGGTCCACTGCCCCGCGTGCGGGCCGCCGTAGTAGTTGGCCCAGGCGTAGGGGTCGGCCAGCCGGTGGTCGGCACCCAGGTCGACGACGCGGACCTCGGGCGGGAGCTGGGCGGCCAGGGCGGCGGACTGCCCGTGCGGCAGGGCCAGGAAGACCACGTCCGCGTCGGCCAGCGCCGCCGCGTCGGTCTCGCCGAGGACCATGTCCAGCCCGGCGAGCTGCGGGTGTACGACGTCGAGCCGGTGCCCGGCCTGGCTGTGCGCGGTGGCGGCGACCAGGTCGAACTCCGGGTGCCCGGCGACCAGGCGGATCAACTCGCCCCCGGCGTAGCCGCTCGCCCCCGCGACCGCGACTCGGATACCCATACTCACCTCCGCATGACTATGCAGCGAAGGCTAGCAGGCGATGATCCGCTTCTGCAAGTTCATGCAGTGGACCGTATGAAATCAGGGCGGCGGGCCGGATGCGACGAGGCCCGCGCCGCGGGATCGCGACACGGGCCTCGACGAGGGACGGCGCCGGTCAGAGGCGACCCTCCTCGACCGCCCGGGTCACCCACGGGATCACCTCGTCGAGCATCTCGTCCAGCGAGGTGGACGCCGCGAAGCCCAGCACCTCCCGGGACTTGGCCACGTCCGGCACCCGCTTCTGCACGTCGTACCGGTAGGGCTCGTCGGAGACGTACCGGAACGGCACGTCCGCGCCCTTGATCTTGCGCCAGATCAGCTCGGCCAGCTCCAGGACGGTGGTGGACTCGGCGGTGGAGAGGTTGAAGTCCTCGTTCTGCGCCGCCGGGTGCTCGATCGCCGTGGCGATGCCCCGGGCCAGGTCGCCGCCGTACGTGTAGTGGCGTACCTGGTTGCCCTCGCCGAGGATGTGCAGCGGGTCCTGCCCCTTGACGATCTTCTGCACGAGGTCGGGCACGACGTGCGACATCGCCAGCTTGACGTTGCCGGAGAGCACCTCGGCCTGGCCCAGCGCGCGCCCCTCCCCCACGCCGACGCAGTTGAACGGCCGCACGATCGTGTACGGCAGCCGGTACTGCTCCCAGGCCGCCCGCGCGTAGTACTCCACGGCCAGCTTCTGGAACCCGTACGACGACAGCGGCGGCGGGATGCGGCGCTCGTCGCCCTCCCGGCTGGGCCAGTGCTGCGTGGACTCGAAGACCATCGAGGAGGAGAGGTAGGTGACCTTCGCCAGCCGGCCGTCGCGGTGGGCGCGGATCGCCGCGTCGCAGGTGGCCGCCATGATCCGCTCGTTCGTGGCGAGCAGGTCGTAGGCGTACGCGTGGAAGTAGGAGATGCCGCCGATCATCGCCGCCCCCGCCACCAGGTGGTCGCAGCCGTCGAGCAGCCCGGTGAGCAGGTCCACGTCCCGTGCGTCGCCCTCGACGAACCGGAACCGGGGGTGCTCGTCGTAGCTGTGGGTGACCGGGCCGTACTTGGAGAAGTTGTCGACGCCGACCACCTCGTGACCCCGGTCGAGCAGCTCGGCGACGAGATAGCCGCCGATGAAGCCGGCCGAACCAGTTACCAGGACCTTCGCCACGTGCGCTCCTATGCGGTCGTCTCGAACTCGGTGCTGCCCTGCGGGTCGCGCTGGGCCGGCAGGGCCCCGGCCGGGGCGGCGCGGCCGGCCAGGCTCTCCCGGCTCAGCCGTCGACCGTAGGCGAAGAAGTACCAGCGCAGGTAGCCGGGGAGGAAGCGACCCAGGTCGAAGTGGGACTCGCCCAGCGGGCGGTCCAGCCAGATGGTGGGGATCTCGGCCACCGGCAGGCGCAGCCGGGTCGCCTTCGCGGTCAGCTCCAGCCCGATCTCGAAGCCGGTCCGCGACTCGATCCCCACCTCGCGGACGAACGCCGTGTCGTACGCCTTGAAGCTGTTGGTGGCGTCGCGGGTGCCGACCCGGGCGAGGGTGTAGAGGCTGCGCCCCGCCCAGCGCGACATCATCCGCTTCAGCCGGGGGCCGCCGACCTGCTGGCCGCCGGGCATGTAGCGGGACGCGGCGGCCACCACCACCCCCCGGTCGACCAGCCGGGCCAGCTCGTCGATCTGGCGCGGGTCGTCGCACCCGTCGGCCATGGTGACCACCACGACCGGGGCGCGCGCCGCGTCGATGCCGAACCGGATCGCGTTGGCCGGGCCGCGGCCGTAGGTGTTGAGCACGGCCCGCACCCGCGGATCCGTGCGGGCGACCTGCTCGACGTACGGGACGGTGGTGTCCTCGGGCATGTCGTGCACGACGAGCACCTCGGCGGGGAGCAGCACCTCCCGCAGCATCCGCTCCAGGCAGCGCAGGATCGCCTCACCCTCGTCGTAGACGGGGACGATCACCGACACCCGGGGCCTCACACCCGCACCCCCTGCCCGGTCAGCCCCCACATGTCGATGACCGGCTTGTCGGTCTCCAGGCGGGCGTACTGCTCGTGCGGCGCGGCGATGACCAGCAGGTCGGCCCGGCGCAGCACCTCCGGCAGGTCGACGAACCGGTCGTCGACCACGTGGGGATCCGTGCAGAGCGTCTCGCGGGTCTTGAGCGCCAGGATCTTGCGCAGCTTGTACGCCAGGCTCTCCCGGGGGTCGTCGCTGCCGCCCTTGAAGGCCATGCCGAGGATGCCCACGGTCAGCTCCGACAGGTCGAAGCGGTCCTCCAGCCGCGACACCAGGTAGAGGGGCAGCCCCTCGTTGATCAGCATCGCGGAGTGGCCGAGCACGAAGTTGTTCCGGTTGAACGCGGCCAGCTGCATGGTGTCCTTGAACAGGCACGGCCCGGCCGCGAACCCCGGCATCGGCAGGTCCGCCGCGCGGGGGTAGTCGTACGCCACGGCGTGCCGGATCCGGGCGAAGTCGAGCCCGAAGTCGTTGGCCATCATCCAGAACTGGTTGGCGGTGGCGAACTTGATGTAGCGCCAGGTGTTGGTGAACAGCTTCGCCAGCTCGGCCTCCTCCGGCTCGAGCGGCACGATCTGCTCGGTGAGGTGCCGGAAGAGCTTCTCGGCGCGCGCGAGCGCCGCCGGCGTACGGGCGGCGACGATCTGCGGCAGCGCGAACAGCTCCGTCATCGCCCGCCCCTCGGCGATCCGCTCGGGGCAGAACGCCACGTCGGCACGGATGCCCTTGCCGGCGAGGAGCTTCTCGGTCAGCGCGGTGACGCCCGGGTAGACGGTGCTGCGCAGCACGACCAACTGCCCGTCGCGCAGGTGCTCGGCGCAGCGCTCCAACGCCCGGGGCACCGCGCCCAGGTCGGGGTTGAGGTGCTCGTCGACCGGGGTGCCGACCACGACGACGAGGTGCTCGGAGGCGCCGACGCTCACCGGATCGGTGGTGGCCCGCAGCCGGCCGGCGGCGACCGCCTCGGCGAGCGCCTCGTCCGCGCCGGGCTCGGCGAAGGGCAGGGTGGCCGCGTTGACCGTGGCGACCGCCTCGGCGTTGATGTCGTACAGCACCACGGAGAGGCCGCGGGAGGCGAAGGCGATGCCCAGCGGCAGCCCCACCCGGCCGCAGCCGCCCACGATGCAGACATCGACGGAGGTGACCGGCGAATCAGCAGACATGACTGGTCTCCCGTGGGGGTGGCGGGTGTGACAGCGGCAACAGTCGGAATTGAAGCAGGTTATCCGCTCGGATGTGACTCGCGGGTAGCAAAAAGTTTCGACCGTGCTGACCATTCGGCGGACCGGCCACCCCGAGCAAAGCTCCGACGACCGCGAGTGACCTGTCGATCGGCCGCCACGCGTGGCCCCGCGATCACTCATCGACTGGCATAATTGGCCGCGCGGCGGTGTGGGGCCGGGAGACCGGCCCGCGGGGGCACACGACGGAGGTCGCATGGCGCTGACGTTCCAGATTCTCGGCCCGGTCCGGGTCTGCCGCGACGGTCGACCGCTGCGCCTGCCCGCCGGCCGCCCCGCCGCCATGCTGGTCACCCTGCTGCTGCACGCCGGCGTCGCGGTGCCGGTCGAGCGGCTGCGCGAGGAGCTGTGGGCCGGGCCGGCCCCCGCCTCCGCGGTGGCGAACCTGCGCAGCCACGCCAGCCAGCTGCGCCGCCTCCTCGCCGCCCCCGACGAGCCGACCAGGCTGCACGCCCGGCACGGCGGCTACCGCCTCCGGGTCGCCCCCGGCGAGCTGGACGCCGCCGAGTTCGAGCGGCTGGCCGCCGAGGGGCACGCGGCCTGGAGC
>NZ_JBSGDY010000059.1:0-31903 GCF_053602615.1 Micromonospora sp. NPDC004336 | reverse complement strand
GGCCGACCGGGCCGCCGACGCCCTCCGGCGGGCACGCCCGCTCCCCGCCCAGGCAGGACGGGTAGCGCTCGTCCGGGTCGGCGGTGAAGGCGTCCTCCACCACCAGGTCGTGCTCCCACCAGTCGCCGAAGTCGTAGGTGTAGCGGAACCGGCTGCCCTTGCCGACCACCGCGTCGAGCCGCACGTCCAGCTCGTCGCGCAGGGCCAGCTCGCCGTCGGGGTCGGGCTCGCCGTACTGCCGGCCCTCGATGTCGAACGAGTGCAGGTGGCAGTCCCGCCAGCCCATCGCGTGCTGCACCACCCGGTGCAGCCGGTCCAGGGTGTAGCCGCCCGGGACGAGCACCCGCCGCCAGACCGGCGGCCGGACCCCGGCCAGGGAGATCTTCAGCTGGAAGATCTGACGCGGCATGCTGTCCCATCCTTCCTCGGCATAAGCTGCGGGCATGATCTGCCGAGCGTGCCGGGCCAGGCGGCACGACGAGTGTCCGGGCCGGAACTGGTGCGACTGCCAGCACCGTACCCCCCGACCCACCCCTCCGGTCACCGGTCCGGCCGGCGAATGAGCGTCGGAATCCCGATTTCCGCGCTGTGGCCGGAGCCGTCGGCGCAGCCGCTGGACGACGCCGCGCTCGTCGCGCGCTACGGCCGCGCCGACCGCCCCCACCTCCGGGTGAACTTCGTGACCAGCGTCGACGGCGCGGTCTCCGTCGACGGCTACTCCGCCGGGCTCTCCGGCGAGCCGGACAAGCGCGTCTTCGGCCTGCTGCGGATGCTCTGCGACGCGCTGGTCGTGGCCGCCGGCACGCTGCGGCACGAGGGCTACCGCGCGGTCCGCCTCGACGAGCGGCGCCGGGCGTGGCGCCGGGAGCACGACCTGCCGGAACATCCGACCCTCGTCGTCGTCTCCGGCTCCCTCGACCTCGACCCGGCGCAGGCCGCGTTCGCCGACGCGCCGACGCGGCCCGTGGTGCTCACCCGGGGCGACGCGACGGCGCCGCCCGGCCTGGCCGACGTCGCCGACGTGGTGCGCTGCGGCGACGACCGGGTGGACCTCGCCGCGGGCCTGGCCGAGCTGCGCCGCCGCGGCTTCGACCAGGTGCTCTGCGAGGGCGGGCCGCGGTTGTTCGGCGCGCTCACCGCCGCCGACCTGGTGGACGAGGTCTGCCTCACCGTCGCCCCGCTGCTGGCCGGGGCGGGCCCGGGGCGGATCACCGCCGGGGACCCGAGCGGGGTACGCCACCTGCCGCTGCGGCACGTGCTCGCCGCCGCCGACGGCGTCCTCATGCTCCGCTACGCCCGCGACTGAGCGTGGCCGGTCGGGCACCCTGCGACGGGGTGGTCGGCCCGACGCGTGGCGTCCGCCGCGTCGCGTGGCAACCTGTCGTACTCCTCGGGCAGGATGCAGGCGTGTGCCCCGACCGCGACGACCAGCCGACCGGAGTTGCCCGATGACTGACGACGGGTTCGACGGCCCGGGCGAGGAGGTCGGCCGGGTGCTGGGCACGGCCGACGCCACCCCGCTCCAGTTCTGGACGGCGGTCTCCCCCGGCAGCTACCTGCAGCTCGACGACGTCGTGGTGACCCGGCGGGAGCTGCCCGACCGCGAGCCGGTGACGATCGCCGGGGTGGTCACCCAGGTGCGCGCCCGGCACGAGGGCGCCCAGTTCGACTCCGACGTCTTCGCCATCGCCGACGGCACGCTGCCCGCCCAGGTGCAGGAGGCCGCCGAGATCACCACCACCCGGGTCGACCCGGAGCTCTACGTGCCGCCGTCGCCCGGCGCCGTGGTGCACCGCGCCGAGGGCGACGCCCGGGCCCGGGCGCTGCACTTCGACCGGATGGAACGGCGGATCCCGATGGG
The DNA here is from genome assembly GCF_053602615.1 of Micromonospora sp. NPDC004336. Taxonomy (NCBI): domain Bacteria; kingdom Bacillati; phylum Actinomycetota; class Actinomycetes; order Micromonosporales; family Micromonosporaceae; genus Micromonospora; species Micromonospora sp. NPDC004336. The sequence continues at coordinate 30,042 of NZ_JBSGDY010000059.1, read as the reverse complement.
GATGGGCCGCGACGGGGTGCCGGTCTACCTCAACGCCGACTTCCTCGACGGCAGCCGGGGCGCCCACGTGTCGATCTCCGGCATCTCCGGCGTCGCCACCAAGACGAGCTTCGCCACCTTCCTGCTCTACTCGGTCTTCCGCTCCGGGGTGCTCGGCGGCGACGCCGTCAACGCCAAGGCGCTCATCTTCAACGTCAAGGGCGAGGACCTGCTCTTCCTCGACCACCCCAACACCCGGCTCGACGACACCACCCGCGCCGCGTACGCGAAGCTCGGCCTGAGCGCCGGCGCGTTCCCCGACGTGCGGGTCTACGCCCCGCCCCGGGTCGGCGACTCCTCCGGCACGCCCGACGTGAGCAGCCGCCTCACCGGCGTGGACAGCTTCTACTGGACGCTCGCCGAGTTCTGCGCCGACCGCCTGCTGCCCTACGTCTTCGCCGACGCCGACGACGAGCGCCAGCAATACACGATGGTCGTGCACTCGGTCGCCGCCCACCTGGCCCGGCACGCCCAGCCCGCCGACGGCGGGGTGAGCATCGACGGGGTGCGACTGGGCTCCTACGCCGACCTGGTCGACCACGTCGTCGAGCAGCTCAACGACGACGAGACGCGCTCCGACTGGGCCGGCAGCGCGGTCGGGCTCGGCACGGTCAACGCGTTCGCCCGCCGGCTGATCGGCAGCAAGAAGGACCTGTCCCGGCTGATCCGGGGCGACCTGGCCACCCGCCGCCCGCACAGCATCAACACCGCCGAGAGCGCCCAGGTCACCGTGGTCGACCTGCACAACCTTCCCGACCGGGCGCAGCGGTTCGTGGTCGGCGTGACGCTCAAGAGCGAGTTCGAGCGCAAGGAGAAGGCCGGCACCGCCAAGCCGCTGCTCTTCGTCGTCCTCGACGAGCTCAACAAGTACGCCCCCCGCGAGGGCTCCTCCCCCATCAAGGAGGTGCTGCTCGACATCGCCGAACGGGGCCGCTCGCTCGGGGTGATCCTGGTCGGCGCCCAGCAGACGGCGAGCGAGGTGGAGCGGCGCATCGTCACCAACTCGGCGATCCGGGTGGTGGGCCGGCTCGACCCGGCCGAGGCGTCCCGCCCCGAATACGGCTTCCTGCCGCCCGCCCAGCGCCAGCGCGCGCTGCTGGCCAAGCCCGGCACGATGTTCGTCAACCAGCCCGACATCCCGGTGCCGCTGTGCCTGGAGTTCCCGTTCCCGGCCTGGGCCACCCGGGTCTCCGAGGCCGGGCGGGCCCCGTCGGAGACGCTCCGGTCGCTCACCCAGGCCGTCGACCCGTTCGCGGTGGTCGGCTCCGGCGGCGGCGCCAGCGACGACGACATCCCGTTCTAGGGGCAGGAGGCAACCCGTGAAGATCCTGCACACCTCCGACTGGCACGTCGGCAAGGTCCTCAAGGGGCAGTCGCGGGCCGAGGAGCACAAGCGGGTCCTGGCCGGCGTGATCGACGTCGCCCGCGCCGAGCGACCCGACCTGGTCATCGTCGCCGGTGACCTCTACGACACCGCCGCGCCGACGCCCGAGGCCACCCGGCTGGTCACCCGGGCCCTGACCGCGCTGCGCCGCACCGGCGCCGACGTGGTCGCCATCGGCGGCAACCACGACAACGGCCAGGCCCTCGACGCGCTGCGCCCCTGGGCCGAGGCCGCCGGGATCACCCTGCGCGGCGGCGTACGGGAGAATCCGGACGAGCACGTCATCGACGGCACCACCGCCGGTGGCGAGCGCTGGCGGCTGGCCGCCCTGCCGTTCCTCTCCCAGCGCTACGCCATCCGGGCCGTGGAGATGTACGAGCTGACCGCCGCCGAGGCCACCCAGACCTACGCCGACCACCTGGGCCGGGTGCTGGGCCGGCTGACCGAGAGCTTCACCGAGCCCGACCGGGTGCACCTGGTCACCGCCCACCTGACCGTGGTCGGCGCGACCACCGGCGGCGGCGAGCGCGACGCGCACACCGTGCTGGGCTACGCGGTGCCGGCGACCGTCTTCCCGGGCACCGCCCACTACGTGGCGCTGGGCCACCTGCACCGCTCGCAGCGGGTGCAGGGCCCCTGCCCGATCCGCTACAGCGGCAGCCCGCTCGCGGTCGACTTCGGCGAGCAGGAGAACGTGCCGTCCGTGACCGTCGTCGAGGTCACGGCGACCACGGCGGCGCAGGTCCGCGAGGTGCCGGTGGTCGCCGCGGCCACCCTGCGGACGGTCCGGGGCACCCTGGCCCAGCTCGCCGAGCTGGAGGCGCCGGACGCCTGGCTGCGGGTGTTCGTGCGGGAGCAGCCGCGCGCCGGGCTGCGCGAGGAGGTCCAGGAGCTGCTCCCCCGCGCCCTGGAGATCCGGATCGACCCCGAGCTGGTGCCCGCCCCGGGCAGCGGCACCCGGGTGGCGCAGCGGGCCGGGCGTTCGCCCCGGCAGCTCTTCGCCGACTACCTGGACAGCCGGGGGCACACCGACGACGGGGTGCGGGAGCTCTTCGACGAGCTCTTCGAGGAGGCCGACCGCTGATGCGACCGATGCGGCTGGACATGGCGGGCTTCACGGTCTTCCGGGACGAGACCACGATCGACTTCACCGACGCCGACTTCTTCGCCCTGGTCGGGCCGACCGGCTCGGGCAAGTCGACGGTGCTGGACGCGATCTGCTTCGCCCTCTACGGCACGGTCCCCCGCTGGGGCGGCACGCGGGGGCTGACCAACGCCCTCGCCCCGTCGGCCACCGAGGCGCGGGTCCGGCTGGTCTTCGAGTCCGGCGGCGCCCGCTACGTGGCGACCCGGGTGGTCCGCCGCGACGGCCGGGGCAACGTGAAGACGGCCAACGCCGGTTTGCAGCTCATGCCGGCCGGCTTCGACGTGACCAAGCTCGACACCGGGCTGAGCCCGGACGACCTCGGCGAGGTCGTCGCCGGCACCCCCGCCGAGATGGAGCAGGCGGTGCTGGAGGCGGTCGGGCTGCCGTACGAGCAGTTCACCAGCTGCGTGGTGCTGCCGCAGGGGCAGTTCGCCGACTTCCTGCACGCCAAGCCGGCCACCCGCCAGCAGATCCTGGTCAACCTCCTCGGCCTCGGGGTCTACGAGGAGGTGCAGAAGAAGGCGACCGCCCGGGCCGCGCAGGCGGAGGCGAAGCTGGAGGCGGTCGACCAGGCGCTGGCCGGGCTCGCCGACGTCGACGACGCCGCGCTGGAGGCCGCCACCGGGCAGGCCGACCGGATGCGGGAGCTGGTCGGGGCGGTGGCCGCGGCCGTACCGGAGCTGGCGGCGGCCCGGGCGACGGCGCGCGAGGCGGGCGCGGCGCTGGCCGCCCTCGACGCCGACCTGGCGGTCCTCGCCGCCGTCCGCGCGCCCGACGGGGTGGCCGAGGTGGCCCGGGCGGTGGCGGCGGCGCGGGCCGACGCCGACGAGGCGGCGACGGCGGTGTCGCTGGCCGAGGAGCGGGAGGAGAAGCTGCGCGGCGAGTTGGCCGCCGCCGGCGACGAGAGCGCGCTGCGGCTGCTGCTGCGGGCGTACACCGACCGGGAGAAGCTGGCCGGCGAGGCGGAGACGGTCCGCGCGGCGGTGACCGGGGCGCAGGCCGAGCACGGCGCGGCGGTGGCGGCGCTGGCGCAGGCGCGGGCGGCGGCCGAACGGGCCGAGGCCGAGCTGGAGGCCGCCTTCCGGGCGCACGAGGAGGCCAAGGCGACCGACCAGGCCGTGGCGCTGCGGGCGCACCTGCGCGCCGGGGCGGCCTGCCCGGTCTGCGAGCAGACCGTGGCTCGGGTGCCGGCGGTGCCGGCGGATTCGGCGGTCGCCGCCGCGACGGCGGCGGGGCGGGCGGCGCGGGCCGCCACCAAGGCCGCCCAGGCGGTCGTGCAGGAGCGCGACACGGCGGCCCGCGAGCTGGAGCGGGTGCTGGTGCGGGCGCGGGCCCGGCAGGACCAGGTGGACGCCCGGCTGGCCGAGCTGGACGCGCAGTTGACGGGCGCGGCCGAGCCGGCGGTGCTGCGCCGCGAGCTCGACGACCACGCGCGGCTGCGGCGGGCGCTGGAGGAGTCGGCGGCGGCGGTGCGGGGCGGCCGGGAGGCGGCCCGGCGGGCCCGGGCGGCGGTGGACGCCGCCGAGGAGCGGCTGCGCGCGACCTGGCGGGCGTTCGACGCGGCCCGCGACGGGCTGGCCCGGTTCGGGCCGCCGGCCGCCGACCGCGAGGACCTCGGCGCGGCGTGGGCCGCGCTCACCGGGTGGGCCGGCGCGGAGACGGAACGCCGCCGCGCGGAGCGGGCGGGGCGGGCCGCCGCCGTGGCGGAGGCCGAGGCGGTGGCCGCCGACGTCGGCGAGCGCATCGCGGGCATCCTGGCCGCCGCCGGGCTGCCGGCCGCCGACGATCCGGTACGCGCCGCCGACCGCGCCCTGGAGCGCGCCGAGGCCGACCTGCGCGAGCTGGAGCGCCGCCGCGAGCAGGCCGGCGGGCTGCGCGAGCAGCGGGCCGGTTACGAGCGCGAGGCGCAGGTGGCCCGGGCCCTCGCGGGGCACCTGCGGGCCAACAACTTCGAGCGCTGGCTGCTGGCCGAGGCGCTGGACCTGCTGGTCGACGGCGCCTCCGGCATCCTGCGGGAGCTCTCCGGCGGGCAGTACGACCTGGTCCACGACAAGGGCGAGTTCTTCGTCGTCGACCACCACGACGCGGGGCTGCGGCGGGGCGTGCGCACGCTGTCGGGCGGCGAGACGTTCCAGGCGTCGCTGGCGCTGGCGCTGGCGTTGTCCGAGCAGCTCGCCGGGATGTCCACCACCGCGGCGAGCCTGGAGTCGATCGTGCTCGACGAGGGCTTCGGCACGCTCGACGCGGCGACCCTCGACACGGTGGCCGCCACCCTGGAGAGCCTGGCCGCCCGGGGCGACCGGATGGTCGGGGTGGTCACCCACGTGCCGGCGCTGGCCGAACGCATCCCGGTCCGCTACGAGGTCAGCAAGGACGCCCGGTCGGCCCGCGTCGAGCGGACCGGCCGGTGAGCGGGGGCCCCGGCGCCCCGGCGTCCGCGACGGGAGGACCCCTCCGGTGACCGATCCCCGGTTCTTCGTCGACGCGTGGGACCCGGCGTACGGGGCCTCGTTCGAGGCGGCGGGCGGCGGCGGTCCCGCCGCGCCGAGCAGCGCCCAGGTCGACGCGGACGCCGAGCTGCCGGCGGTGGACTGGCGGGCCATCGGGCCCCGCCCCGGGGTCCGCGCCCCCGACGTGGTGCTGCTGGTCGACGGGGTGCGCCGGATCGACGCGAGCGTGTGGACGGCCGAGGAGGACGGCGCCTCCTTCCCCGGCCTGGCCGCGTCGTACGCCGCCGGCGTGGTCCGGTGCGACCTGGAGCGCGGCGCGGCTCGGCTCGCCGGGGCGAAGGTCGGCCGGGGCCTGTTCACCGCCAGCCCGTCGGCGGTCGACGTGGTCGCGGGCAGCGTCCGCTACCCGGTGCACCGGGTCAGCGGCACGGGCGAGCTGAACAAGCTCCCCGCCGCCGTGCAGGGGCCGCTGACCGCGCTGGAGGTGGAGGTCTCCGGGGCCGCCCGCACGGACGGCGACCTGCTGGTGGTCGACGGCCCGCTGCGCAACCGCCGGCAGCTGCCCCGCACCCTGGGCTACATCAAGACGCAGCACAGCCAATACCTGGACGCCCGGCTGACGGCGGTGGTCACCGGGCTGGCGGCCGGCGAGCGCTCACCGGTGTTCAAGCTCGGCACGGCGTGGGGCGGCTGGTCGTGGTATCTGCGGCTGCCGGTGGCGCTCGGCGCGCCGTGGGCGGGCATCGTGCGGATGGAGTGCTCCGCCGAGCTGACCGTCGACGAGGCGGTGGAGCTGGCCGACCTGTCGCTGGTGACGCTGCCCCGGTTCGCCTCCACCCCCTACAAGGACCCGCGGGCCCCGCAGAACCTCATCCCGATCGCGGGCCTGGAACGCCGGCTGCGGGCCCTGCTCGGGGATGCCCGGCTGCTGCACCGGGTGCTCACCGCCGCCGCCCGGGCCCGGCGCTGATGGGGCGCCGGCGGGCCGCCGACACGGTGGCCGCGCGGGTGGACACCGGCCAGGCGGAGCTGGTGCCGGATCCGGACCGGCCGGGGTCGTGGACCCTGCTGCTGGACGGCGCCCCGCAGTCGCACGTGGACCTGGCCGACCCGACCCACCTGGAGTTCGAGTACGTCCGGCGGCTCGCCGCCGCGATCGACCTGCTGGCCCCGGCCGGCGCGCCGCTGCGGGTGCTGCACCTGGGCGGCGGCGCGCTCACCCTGCCCCGCTACGTGGCGGCCACCCGGCCCGGCTCCGGTCAGCGGGTCGTCGAGGTGGACGGCGCGCTGGTGGAGCTGGTCCGGCGGGAGCTGCCCTGGCCGGCGGACTTCCGGCTGAGGGTGCGGGTGGCCGACGCCCGCGAGGTGCTCGCCGCCAGCCGGGACGCCGGCTACGACGTGGTGGTCACCGACGTGTTCGCCGGCGCGCGCACCCCGGCCCACCTCACCTCGGTGGAGTACGCCGCCGAGGTGGCCCGGGTGCTGCGTCCCGGCGGCTTCTGCCTGGCGAACGTGGCGGACGGCCCGCCGCTGCGCTACGCGCGGGCGCAGGTCGCCACGGTCCGCTCGGTGCTGCCCCGGGCCTGCCTGGTCGCCGACGCGGCGGTGCTGCGGGGGCGGCGCTACGGCAACCTGGTGCTGATGGCGGGCCGGGTCGAACCGCCGGTGCCGCAGCTGACCCGGCGCGCCGCCGGGGACTGGTTCCCCGGCCGGGTGCTGGCCGGCGAGGAGCTCGACCGGTTCGCCGGCGGCGCTCCGGTGATCCGCGACGCCGACGCGACCGATTCGACCCCGCCGCCGCCCGGAATTTTTTCCGTCCGCCGTTGATCCGTTCGCGGGGGCGCCGCGTACCACCGGGCGGCCGTGCCCGAGGGGGACGGCCGATGTCATCGGACACCCGGAGGTCTGCATGCATGCGGTGGCGGCCGGTTGGCCCGGCGACAGGGTGCGGCCGGACTGGATGTCCGCGCGGTCCCAGTCCCGCCCGGGCGCGTCGGCCCGCGGGGTCGACGCCTGTCCGGCGCCTCGCCAGAATGGGCCGGTGACGCCGCGCCCCGCCCCCGGACGCCACCAGGCGCCGTCGGCCGAGGCCGGCCACTCGGACCGGTTGATCCGGCTGCTCTACGCCGAGCACGCCGGGCCGCTGCTGGCGTTCGTCATGCGGCTCACCGGCGGCGACCGGCAGCGCGCCGAGGACATCGTGCAGGAGACCCTGCTGCGGGCGTGGCGCAACGCGCACCGGCTGGGCGCGCAGGGACAGGGTTCGCTGCGGCCCTGGCTGGTCACGGTGGCCCGGCGGATCGCCATCGACGAGCACCGCAGCGAGAAGGCCCGACCCGCGGAGACGTACGACCGGGACCTGACGGCGTTTGCCGAGGCGGACAGCACCGACCGGGTGCTGCGCACCATGACCGTGGCGGACGCGCTGCGTACGCTGAGCCAGTCGCACCGGGAGATCCTGGTGGCGACGTACTTCCGGGGTCGGACGGTGCCCGAGGCGGCCGACGAGCTGGGCCTTCCGCTCGGCACCGCCAAGTCGCGGGTCTACTACGCGCTGCGCGCGCTGCGCACGGCTCTGCAGGAACGGGGGGTGACGGAATGAGCCGGGCGGACCACATGGACGTCGCCGCGTACGCGCTGGGCGTGCTGGCCGAGCACGACACGGCGCGGTTCGAGGAGCACCTCGCCACCTGCTGGGCGTGCGCGGCCGAGCTGGAGACGATGGTGCCGGTCGTCGGCATGCTCTCCGACATCGACGGCGAGACGATGGCCGCGGTGGAGCAGGCGCAGACCGACCCGGCCCTGCTGGACCGGACGCTGGTCGCGGTACGCACCCACCGGCGGCGCGCCCGGCTGCGGCAGGTGCTCGCCACGGCCGCCGCGGTGGTGGTCGTCGGCGGGCTGACCGGGCTCGGGTTCGCCGCCGTCGCCCGCGACAGCGCGCCGGAGGTGGTGGCCGAGCCGACCCGCACGGCACCGGTCGACCCGCCGACCGTGGCCAGCTCCCGGGATCCGAACGACCCGAACCTGGGCGGCCCCGTCGCGGCGGAGGGCGAGCAGACCAACGTGACCGACCAGACGACCGGGGTGCGGGCCACCTTCTTCGTCGCCTCGAAGCAGTTCGGCACGAGCGTGAACTTCACCCTGGCGAAGCTGCCCGGGCCGCGGGCCTGCCGCCTCGTGGTGGTGCGGAAGAACAACACCAGCGAGGTGATCTCCACCTGGTCGGTGCCCACCGACGGCTACGGCACCAACGCGAACTCCGAGTCCCTGACCCTGTCGGCCACCACGTCCACCCGGAAGACCGAGATCAAGCAGTTCCAGGTGCAGTCGGTGGACGCCTCCGGGGTGGCGAGCCCGCTGGTCACCGTGCCGATGTAGCCCGCACCGCCCGATCGACGTCGCGCCACGACACGGTGTCCCGCGCCCGTCGGCGCCGCCCACGACAATGGCTGGCGTCGACGGGCCGTGCGTTTCCAGGAAATCGTCGTCCACACGGGGAAACGGATTTCGCGCCGGACCGGTTCAACCATTTCCTGTGAAATCATCCACGACTCCGCATTCAACCTTGACAGTTGCCGCTCCGTATTACCCGGCGTACTGGCGAGAATGAGGAGGGCACGTGGCACAGCTGAAGCGGACCGTCATCGTCGCGAGCGCGATGGTCGCACTAACGGCCTGCGCTCCCGCGGGCTACGACGGGGCGAACCCGAACGCGGCCCAGCCGGTCGCCGTGGCCGCGGCCGAACCCGGCACCTCGGCGTCCCCCGAGGCCCCGGCGGCCGACGCGCCGCCCCCGGCCGACGTCGAACTCACCGAGCAACTCAACGGCAGGAAGGTGGCCCGGATGGGCAGCGTGGTCACCGACCAGGACGGCTGGATCCTCTACCGCTTCGACAAGGACACCAAGAACCCGCCGACGTCGAACTGCGTCGACAAGTGCGCCCAGGTGTGGCCGCCGGCGCTGACCGACGGCAGCCCGGAACTCAACGGCGTCTCCGACGACGACGTCGGCACCGTCACCCGGCAGGACGGCACCCGCCAGCTCACCCTCGACGGCTGGCCGCTCTACCGCTACGTCGGCGACAAGAAGCCCGGCCAGTGGAAGGGCCAGGGCGTCGGCGGCACCTGGTTCGTGGTCGCCCCGGACGGCAGGAAGAACCTGAGCTGCCTGCCGACCGGCACCCCCAGGCCGGTCGCCCCGCCCGCGGACGACAAGGCCGAGCAGGGCGGCTCCGGCTACTCGTACTGACCCCACCGGACCCGGTGGCCGGTCGCCGTAGCAAGGGACGCGGCCGGCCGCCGGCGCCCCGCGCGGCGGCGGTGCCCGTCGGTCACGGCGGCGGGACGTGGCAGCATGTGCGCGGTGACCGGTACCGAACCCGCCGCGCGTCGGGAGCTGCGCCCGCCGACCGGGTACCGGCTGGCCGCGTCGGTCCGGGCCCTGACCTTCAGTCCGTACGACCCGTGCGCGCGGATCGCGGCGGGCACCTTCTGGTGGGCCACCCGCACCCCCGACGGGCCGGCCACCCTCGCGCTGCGACCGGCCGGTGACGGCCTGCTGGCCGAGGGCTTCGGGCCGGGCGCCGACTGGGTGGTGGAGCGGGCGGACGCGATCGCCGGGCTGCGCGACGACCTCACCGGGTTCGCCGAACTCGCCGCCGGTCACCCCGTGGTGGCCCGGCTGGCGGCGCGGCACCGCGGCCTGCGGATGCCGGCCACCGGACAGGTCTTCCCCCGGCTGCTCCGCGCGGTCTTCGAGCAGAAGGTGACCGGCAAGGAGGCATACCGGGCGTACGCGGCGACCGTGCGCCACTTCGCCGAGGCGGCGCCCGGACCCATGCAGCCGCTGCTGCTGCCGCCCGAGCCGGCGGCGGTGGCCGCCACCCCGTACTGGGTGTTCCACCCGTTCGGCGTGGAACAGCGCCGCGCCGACACGCTGCGGCGCGCCGCCGCCGTCGCGGACCGGCTCGAGCGCTGCGCGGACTCCGCCGAGGCCACCCGCCGGCTCACCGCCGTCGCCGGCATCGGGCCGTGGACCGCCGCCGAGGTGGTGCGGATCGCGTACGGGGACCCGGACGCGGTCAGCGTCGGCGACTTCCACGTACCCAACACCGTCGCCTGGGCCCTGGCGGGCGAACCACGCGGCGACGACGCGCGGATGCTGGCGCTGCTGGAGCCGTTCCGGGGGCACCGGGGACGGGTCTGCGTGCTGCTCGAGGCCGGGGGCGTCCAGGCCCCGAAGTACGGCCCCCGGATGCCCATCCGCTCCTTCGCGAGGTTCTGACCGCCCCGCTCCCCACTGCCCGCCGAACTCCCCCGCCCGGCGGCGACGCGCCTTCCGCCCTCCGACTCAGGGGCGGGCGCAGAGGCGGCGCAGGGTGCGGCCGAGCCACCAGGCGTACGCGTGCTGGAAAGCCCGGCCGGCGGGCCCCGCCGCGCGCATCGTCCAGCCGGCGGGCCGGCTGAACGCGACCACCTCGAACCAGACGCGGCCCGCGTCGTCACGGCTGACCACGAAGGCCTCCTCGCCGCTGGCCGGGTGCCCGGTCAACGTGCCGTACCCGAAACCGGCCCGCCGGTCGTCGTCGACGGCCCAGACCACCTCGCAGGGCGCGGCCAGCCGCACCGGCCCGACGCCCAGCCGGGAGACCACCCGCACCCCGGGCGCGGCGCGGTCGGCCTCGGTGTCCATCCGGATGCCGGCCGCCCGGTGCAGGCGCCAGCCGAGCACCGCCGCCCCGGCGACGGTGAAGCAGGAGTCGGGCAGCCGCACCCGATGCCGCACGTGCCGCCAGCCCGGCGGCAACTCCCCGGCGCGGGTGGCACCCACGTGCGGATAGGTCAGTGCCGGCACGGCGCGCACCCCCAGGTTCGACGGACCACGCCAGCGTACGGCCGGCGTCTGCGAGGCGCCCGCCGGTCGCCTCGACTGTCGGCGCGCGACCGCGACCCGGCACACCCTGGCGGCCCGGCCAGGCTGCCACACGTCGACTCGGGACGCCGGCGACGATGGCGCCGGACGACGGCAGCGTCGATACCGGCGGCGTCGATACCGAAAGTCACTCGCTCAGCCCGACCCGCCCGCCGGCTCAAGGCCGCAGGGACGTCAGGCAGGCGCGTTGCCGCCGGCAGGCAGCGTCGACGCCGGGCAGCAGCTCACTACTTCCCGGAAATAGTGGCCTCCGCGATCCACGGAGACCACTATTTCCGGGAAGTTGTCCGCATCTCCCTGCAACGAGGCCGGGAGATTAGCTCCAGGCAACCCGGGCGAGACCGGCCTGGCGGCCAGGCCGGAAAGCACCAGGCGACCAGACCAGGCGGCCCAGGCAGGAGGCGAGACCAGGCGACCAGACCAGGCGCCCCAAGCAGGAGACGAGGCAGGGGACGAGGCAGGAAACCAGGCAGAAGGCGGGACCAGCAGGCCCTGCCAGGAGGCGGAGGGAGGTGGGCGTGGTGGGTGTGCGGGAGCCGGCTGTGGTTGGCTGTCGGCGTGATCATCGAGCCGTTCATCGCTCCTGCCGACGTGACCGACGCCGGCGAGATCCTCACCGTGCAGCGCGCCGCTTACCTCGTCGAGGCCCAGCGCTACGCCGACCCGTTCCTGCCGCCGCTGACCGAGACCCTGGACGAGGTGCGGGCCGTGCTCGCGGGGCCCGCGACGGTGCTCACCGCCCGGCTCGGCCACCGGCTGGTCGGTTCCGTGCGGGCACACGTCGACGGCGACACCGCGCACGTGGGCCGGCTCTCGGTCGCCCCCGACCAGCAGGGGCGGGGCGTCGGCGGGCGGCTGCTGTCGGCGGTCGAGGCGGCCTGCCTGGCGGGAGAGTCCACCCCGGCGGCCTCCGGCGTCGGCCGGCTGCGCCGCTTCGCGCTCTTCACCGGCGCCGACAGCGAGCAGAACCTGCGCCTGTACCACCGGCACGGCTACCGGGTGGTCGGGCACCGGCCGGATCCGAACGGCGTCCGGCTCGCCCTGCTGGAGAAGGCCGTGGTCAGTCCCGCTCACAGCGACGCCTGAGCCCGTCGGCCTCCATCCACAGGTAGCGGCGCATCAGGTCGCCGTAGAGCCAGCCGACGAGCCCGGCCAGCGGCCCGGACTGCGCGAGGACCAGCTCGACCCGGGTACGCCCGGCGGCCAGCGGCAGGACGCGGTGCTCGCCCAGCGTGCGCACCCCGGGGTTGCGCGAGACCCAGGAGAAGGAGACGCCGTCGGTCAGCTCGGTGACCCGCCACACGGCCGGCCGCAGCTTCGGCTGTTCCAGCCGGGCGGTGGCGCCGACCGCCAGCGGCCCCGCCTCACCCCGCCGGGCGCGACGTACCGAGGGCGTCCACTCCGGCCACCGCTCGACGTCGGCCAGCACCGCCCAGACGCGTCCGGCCTCGGCGGCCACCTCCGTACCTGCCTCGAACCGCATCAGCGCACCCTCCCCGTGGCGGCACCCCGCGCGCCGCCACCATGGTGACGACGCTGCCCGACGGATCGTGACCGCGGCATCCACCGGCCGGTCTCCGGTCCGGCGCCGTCGGGTCAGGCGGCCTCGTGGAGGTCGGCCAGTCCGAGCGGGGTACGCCGGCGCAGCAGTTCCTCCAGTTCCGTCACCGACCCGACCTCGCCGACCACGTCCTTGCCCCCGCCGAACCGGGCCGGGTAGCGGCGCACCAGCCGGTAGCGGTGCCGGCCCCGGATCAGCTCGACGCTGACCCGCCACCGACCGCAGCACCCGCAGACCCACTCCGACACCCCGCGAAAGTAGCTCTGACCTGCGGTTTTCTGATTCGCCCGGCGGGGCACGAGCGGCTCGCGGGCGGACAGGGCGTCCGACAACCGACCGTGATCTGCCTCACGACTGTCGGTGTCCTCTGGTTGACTGGTCGCCGTGATGCTGCCGATCAATCCACCGGTCGAGCCGATGCTGGCCAAGAGCGTCCCGCGGATCCCCACCGCGTCCGGGATGACCTACGAGCCGAAGTGGGACGGCTTCCGGTGCATCGTGTTCCGCGACGGCGACGAGGTGGAGCTGTCCAGCCGGGGCGGGAAGTCGATGACCCGCTATTTCCCCGAGGTGGTCGAGCAGGCGCGCCGCCAGCTTCCCGAGCGGTGCGCGGTCGACGGCGAGTTGATCGTGATCCGGCGCGACGGCCCGGGCGGGCAGCCCCGGCTCGACTTCGAGCTGCTGGCCCAGCGGGTGCATCCGGCCGCGTCCCGGGTGCGGCTGCTGGCCGAGACCACGCCGGCCGACTTCGTCGCCTTCGACCTGCTCGTCCTCGACGACGAGGCGATGCTCGACCGGCCCTACCCGGAGCGCCGGGCCCGGCTGGAGGCGGCCCTGGCCGGGGTGCGCCCACCGGTGCACGTCACCCAGGTCACCACCGACGTCGACACCGCACACCGCTGGTTCGACGTCTTCGAGGGCGCCGGCCTGGACGGCCTGATCGCCAAGCCGGCCGACCTGCCCTACGAGCCCGGCAAGCGACTGATGTTCAAGGTCAAGCACGCGCGCACGGCCGACGTGGTGGTCGCCGGGTTCCGGTGGCACAAGTCGGGTCCGGTGGTCGGCTCGCTCCTGCTCGGGCTCTACGACGACGAGGGCGTCCTGCACCACGTCGGGGTGAGCGCCTCGTTCACGATGGCGCGGCGCGCGGAGCTGCTGGAGGAGCTGGAGCCCTACCGCGACGTGGGCGCCGACCATCCGTGGGTGCACGGCGACCACGAGCGCGGCCAGCGCCTGCCCGGCGGGGTCAGCCGCTGGACCGGCACCCGCAACCTGGAGTGGGAGCCGCTGCGCCCCGAGCTGGTGGTCGAGGTGGGCTACGACGCGATGGAGGGCGACCGCTTCCGGCACACCGCCCGGTTCGTCCGCTGGCGGCCCGACCGCGAGCCCCGCTCCTGCCGCTACGACCAGCTCGATCGCCCGGTCCGGTTCGACGTTGACCAGGTGCTCCGCGGTGATCCGACGGTGCCGGCGGAGCCCGCCGCCGGCCCGGCGTAGCCTGGCCGTCGACCCGACCACGGAGGCCCGCTCGTGACCCGCACTTCCGCCCGGATCCGCCGGTTCCGGCTCACCCTGGCCGGCCTGGCCGCCGTCGCGCTGCTCGTCGCCGGCTGCACCCTTCCGGCGTTCGCACCACGGACGGAGGCCGAGGGCGAGGCCGCCGCGCCGGGCACCGCGCCGACCTGGCGGGCCTGTCCGGAGGTGGCCGAGGACCTGGTCGGCCGGGGCGCGCCGAACATGCGCTACGAGTGCGCCCGGATCAAGGTGCCGCGCAACTGGGGCACGGGCGGCGGGGCCGCCGCCGGTCCGGGCGCCGGGCAGACCTTCGAGATCGCGCTGCTGCGGGCGCGGTCGAACGCGCAACGCGAGCGGATCGGCTCGCTGGTGGTCAACCCGGGCGGGCCCGGCGGCTCCGGGGTGGACACCGCGGTCTACCTCTCCTTCGGTGCGGCGTTCGGCGGCCTGCCCACCTCGATCACCGACCGGTTCGACATCGTCGGCTTCGATCCGCGCGGGGTGTCGCGGTCCAGCCCGGTGGAGTGCATCTCCGACGCCGACCTGGACGCCAACTTCGGCTACGACCCCGATCCGCGCAGCCAGCAGTCCTTCGACGGGTTCGTCGAGCTGAGCCGGCGGATCGGGCGCGGCTGCGGCGACCGCTACGGCGACCAGTTGCCGCTCTACGGCACCGAGCAGGCCGCCCGGGACATGGACGCGGTCCGCGCGGCCGTCGGCGACGACAAGCTGACCTACCTCGGCTACTCCTACGGCACCCTGCTCGGCGCAACCTACGCGCAGCTCTACCCGCAGCGGGTCCGGGCGCTGGTGCTCGACGGCGCGATCGACCCGAAGCAGAATCTGATCGCCGGTTCGGAGAGCCAGGCCAAGGGCTTCGAGCGGGCCTTCGGCAACTTCACCCGGTGGTGCGCCGCGAACGCCGGCCGCTGCCCGATCGCCCCGGACGCGCGGGCCGCGGTCACGTCGGCCATCGACAAGGCCCGGGTGTCCCCCGTGCGCGGGGACGACGGCCGGGAGGCCACCGCCGGCTGGGTCTTCTACGCGATCATCTCCTCGCTCTACACGGAGCAGGGGTGGCAGGAGCTGGCCGGCGCCATCGACAAGCTGGAGGGCGGCGACCCGGCGGACGTGTTCCGCCTCGCCGACGCGTACGCCGACCGGGAATCCGACGGGCGCTACTCGAATCTCTTCGACGCCAACCTCGCCGTCAACTGCGCCGACGAGGAGCAGAAGCCGAGCCGGGACGAGATCCGCCGGCTCCAGTCGCAGTGGCGCACGAAGTACCCGCTGTTCGGTCCGGCCCTGGCCGTCGGCATGCTCTCCTGCACGGAGTGGCCGGGCGGGCGCGACCCCTACCCGACGGGCCGGGCCGACGGGGCGCCGCCGATCCTGGTGGTGGGCACCACCGGCGACCCGGCGACCCCCTACGAGCAGACGGGCGAGCTGGCCGAGATGCTCGGCGTGGGCCGGGTGCTCACCTGGGAGGGCGAGGGGCACACCGCCTACCCGCAGACCTCCTGCATCACCAAGGCCGTCGACGCCTACCTGATCGACCTGACCGTTCCCCGGGAGGGCCTGCGCTGCCCGGCCCGCTGACCGGCCGCTCGGGCGGCAGGTCGGGCAGTTCGATGCCCTGCCGGAGGGCGATCTCCTCCAGCAGCGCCCGCATGCGGCGGACGTCGGCCTTGAGCTGTTCCTGCTCCTCGTGCTCGAAGGCGTCGTCGTCGACGATCAACTGGCTGGCGAAGTGCGCGGTGATCAGGGGGATGACCAGCAGCACCATGGTCGAGATGAGCAGGGCGGCGAGGGTGCGGCCCTGCCAGCTGACCGGCGAGATGTCGCCGTACCCGACGGTGGACGCGGTCACCACCGCCCACCAGACGGCGTCCGCCGGGCTGCGGTTCTCGACCTCGCCGTAGATGACGCCGGCCACCACGATCATCAGCAGGTAGGAGACGATCAGGGTCCGGGGCGAGTTGGCGAACCAGACCAGGCCCCGATAGACCCACCGGAACGGCAGCAGCAGGACGTCCATGAGGCACCATGCTGCCCCCCGCCGGCAAGCGCCGCCCGCGCATCGCTCCACGCCACTGTGTCACGCTGGCGGCATGAGCGAAGTGATCTTCCGCGAGGCCGTCCGGGCCGACCTTCCCGCAGTGCTCGCCCTGCTCGCCGACGACGTGCTCGGCAGGTCCCGGGACTTCACCGAGGTCGACGCCGCGTACGAGAAGGCGTTCGCCGACATCTCCGCCGATCCGCGCAACCAGTTCGTCGTGGCCGACGCCGGCGGCGAACTGGTCGGCTGCATGCAGCTCACGTACATTCCCGGCCTCAGCCGGCACGGCGCCGAGCGGCAGCTCGTCGAGTCGGTGCGGGTCCGCTCGGACCTGCGCGGGCAGGGGCTCGGCCGGCAGATGATGGTCTGGGCCGTTGACCAGGCGAAGCAGCGGGGCTGCGCCCTGGTGCAGCTCACCACGGACAAGTCCCGACCCGACGCGCAGCGCTTCTACGTCGGCCTCGGCTTCACCCCCAGCCACGAGGGCATGAAGCTCGTCCTCTGATCCCGGGCACGACCGCACGGTGGGTCCGAGACCGGCGCTCCCCCGTGCAGGGGAGCCGGTTCACCCACCGGTGGGGCGTCGGGCCGTCCTCGGCCGGCGAGGCTGGAGCAGCAGCCGCCGAGGAACGGAGTCCACCATGAGCATCGCGACCGCTGTCGCCCCCACCCCGCCGGATCGCGCCCGGGACGGCCGGCCGGCGCCGCGGTGGGCCGTGCGTACCGCGCACCTGATCCCCCTGGTCACCCTCCCGTCGGGGCTGTGGCGGGTCGCGCTGGTGCTCGGGGTGCCGATCGGCGCGTTCGTCGGCGGCGAGCCGGTCCGGGTGGGCGGCGGGGAGGCCGCGTACATCCTGTCGCTGTCCGTGGTCCAGGAGGCGCTGGCGCTGCTCTCGCTCGGGCTGGTCCGGCCGTGGGGCGAGGTGTTCCCGCGCTGGCTGCCGCTGGTCGGCGGGCGGCGCGTGCCGCCGTCGTTCGCCGAGGCCGCGGCCACCGCCGGCGGCGTCGCGCTCGTCCTGATCTGGGGGTACGCCGCGGCCGGTGTCCTCCTGCACGGCGACGAGATGGAGTTCTCCTCCGGCGGGATGGCGCTGTTGGTGGCCTGTTACGCCCCGCTGCTGCTCTGGGGTCCGCTGCTGCTCGCGCTCACCGTGGCCTACCACCGGCGGCGCTGCCGGAACTGAGCGCCCCCGCCCGACGCCCGGCCCGGTCGCCCCCGCCATCCCGGACGCCGAGGCGGGCCCGCGAAACCCGGCCGGTCGCCGCTGTACCCCGACGGCCGGGGCGGGCCCGCACCGCACGGGCGGACCCGCCCCGCCCCCGGTCAGCCGCCGGCCGAAGCGGCCGGACCCGGCCCGGTCAGCCGTCGACCAGGCGGCCGTCGCGGAGGGTGAGGACGCGGTCGGCGAGGTCGATCAGAGCCGGGTCGTGGGTGGCGACCAGCGCGGTCATCCCGCGCGCGTGCACCACCGCCCGGAGCAGGTCCATGATCGACCGTCCGGTCTCCGAGTCGAGCTGGCCGGTCGGCTCGTCGGCGATCAGCAGGTCCGGCTCGTTGACCAGGGCCCGCGCCACCGCCACCCGCTGCTGCTGACCGCCCGAGAGCTCGTACGGCCGCTGCGCGGCGTGCGCGCCGAGGCCGACCAGTTCCAGCAGCACCGCCACCCGCTCCTCCCGCTCGGCCGCCGGCACGCGCGCCAGCCGCAGCGGCACGCCCACGTTCTCGGCGGCGGAGAGGATCGGCACCAGCCCGAAGGTCTGGAACACGAAGCCGACGGTGCCGCGCCGCAGCTCCAGCAGCTCCCGCTCGCCGACGCCGGACACGTCGTGCCCGGCCACCACGATCCGGCCCGCGTCGGGCCGGTCCAGCCCGCCGACCATGTTCAGCAGGGTGGTCTTGCCCGCCCCGGACCGGCCCCGCACGGCGACCAGTTCGCCCCGCCCGGCCGAGAACGACACGTCCCGCACGGCGTGCACCGCGTGCTCGCCGCGGCCGAACGTGCGGCTGACCCCCTCGACCCGGACCACCTCGTCGGTGACGGTGGCTGCCGTCCCCGTCCCGCCGGGTCGCCCGTCCGTCACCACGTCCCGCTCGCTCATGATCCCGCCCCGCTGTGCTCGGCGCGGCCGACCGACTCGGCCGCGTGGTACCGACTCGCTTCCCGGAGCGCGAGGCGCTCCCGACCGACCTGCGTTCCAGGCCCGCTCACCGCGTGGCCTCCTCGTCCCGGGGGTGGTCGCCCGGCCGGACCTCCACGTGGTCCGGCTCCAGGTTGAGCCGGACCCGGTCCCGCAGCGACAGCGCGTCGACGAAGGCGGCCGGCAGCTGCATCCGGCCGGTGCGGTCCAGCACCGCGTACTCCTCGCTGACCAGATCGGTGCTGCCGTCCGCGGCGATCCGCGCGGTCCGACGTACCTCGGAGGCGGTCCGGCCGTCGCGGATCGCGACGGTCCGGCGGACCTGGCCGGCCACGGCGTGGTCGTGGGTGACCACCACGACGGTGACGCCCAGCTCGGCGTTGATGGTGCGCAGCGCCCCGAACACCTCGGCGCCGGTCGCCTCGTCGAGCTCGCCGGTCGGCTCGTCGGCGAAGAGCACCTCGGGATCGTTGGCCACCGCGACCGCCACCGCGCAGCGCTGCTGCTCGCCGCCGCTGAGCTGCCCCGGTCGCCGGTCGGCGCAGTAGCCCACGCCGACCATGTCGAGCAGCTCGCGGGCCCGCTCGCGGTGGGCCCGCCGCCCACCCCGCCGGCCGGCCAGCCGCATCGGCAACTCGACGTTCTCCCGCGCGGTCAGGTACGGCAGCAGGTTGCGGCCGGTCTGCTGCCAGACGAACCCGACCATGTCGCGCCGGTAGCTCAGCCGTCGCCGGGCGGAGAGGTTGAGCAGGTCGTAGTCCCCGACCCGGGCGATGCCGGCGGTGGGGGTGTCGAGCCCGGAGAGGATGTTGAGCAGGGTCGACTTGCCGGAGCCGGAGGCTCCCACGATCGCCACCAGCTCGCCCCGGTCGATGACCAGGTCGAGCCCCTGCAGGGCGACCACCTCCACCCCCTCGGTCTTGAAGATCCGGACCAGGCCGTCGCAGACGATGTGGCCGCGCAGCCGGTCCCGGCCGCCGGCCCGCTCCGCCGCGCGCTGGGCGGCCCGCTGTTGCAGGGCGGCCAGGTCGGGCGCCGCCGTGGTCTCCGCGGTTGCGGTCATGTCAGCTCTCCTCTCCGAGCCGGAGCACCTCGCCGAGGCGCATCCGGCGGTTGTTCAGGGCCTCGACGGCGACCGCGAAGCCGAGGGCGACCGCCCCGAGCGCGACGACCGCGGCCACCAGGCCGGGCTCGAACGACACCCGGACCTCGCCGCCGCCGGTGAAGGCGGACAGGCCGAGCACCGGGGTGAGCAGCAGCGGCAGCACCGCCCCGACCAGCGCGCCGGTGAGCACCGACACGCCCACCAGCGGGGCCAGCTCCACCAGCAGCAGCCCCCGCCACTGCCGGCGGGACAGGCCGAGGGTGCGCAGCCGGGACAGGACCTGGCCGCGCGCCCGGGCGCCGGCCAGCACCGTGAAGGCGATCGCGAGCAGGCCGAGCACCGTGCCGCCGGCCGCGCCGGCGACGAAGCCGAAGGCGAGCACCCCGTTCGCGCCGCCGTCGCCCAGCCGGCGGCGGGTCTCCGCCCAGGTGAGCACGTCGACGCCGCGCGGCCGCTCGCCGCCGGTCACCGCGCCGCCGCTCTGGTACCGGGACTGGCCCTCGTCGCCGACCCGGCGCAGCGCGTCGACGTCGAGGTCGTCGCCGGCCACCAGGAAGCCGGTCGGCACCGGGTCGGCCGCGCGGGCCGGGAGCGCCTGCGCGGGCAGGACGACGAACCGGTCGCTGTCCGGCCGCACCAGCGGGAAGCTCGCCGCCCGGTCGGCGACCCGGAACTCGTACCGCTGGCCCTGCACGGTGACGAAGGCCGAGCCGTCGAGTCCCGCCTCGGTCAGGTCCGCGGCGACCGCCGGGGAGACCACCGCGGGCAGCGGGCCGGTCCCGCCGGCCGGGGCGAGCAGCGCCTCGGGCACCGCCACGTCGACGCCCGCCGACCGGACGAGCCGCTCCAACGCGGGACCGTCGACCACCAGCACGCGCGCCGAGGCCATCCGGGCCGCGGTGCCGAGCCGGTCCACCGCCACCTGCTGCGCCGGCTCCTCCAGCAGCGGCGCCGCGGCCCGCACCCCGGGCAGCCGCTCCAGGTGGGCGCCGGTGTCCGGGGCGAGCCGGTCGCCGCTGATCAGCGCGTCGCCCGGCACGGTCCGGGTGGCGACCCGGTCCCGGCTGGACTCGATGCCGGCGGCGACCACCGCGCAGAACGCCGCGGTCGCCACGGCCAGCACCACCACGACCAGCGGGGTGGCCGCCGCCGAGCGCCCGGCCCGCGCGGTGCCGAGGAACGCGACGCTGCCGCGGGTACGGGCGGCGAGCCGGCTCACCAGGCGCAGCGGCCACGGGTACGCCCGCAGCGCCAGCACCGCCGCCGCCGCCGCGAGCAGCACCGGCACCGACACCAGCAGCGGATCGATCTCGCCGAGGGTCAGGCCGCGCCGCCGCAGCAGGAACACCGCCAGCGCGGCCAGCAGGAGCAGGAACATCTCCACGGTGAGCCGGCGGGCGGACGGGCGGAGGCGGATCAGGTCCCGGCGGGCCACCGCGCCGGCCGGCGCGGCGAGCAGGGTGGTCACCGGCAGGACCAGGACGGCCAGCACGACCGCCGCGACGAGCAGCGGCGTGGTGTTCCCGGCCGGCCCCGGCAGCAGCGTGCCGAGCAGCCAGCCCAGGAGGGCCGCCGGCAGGATCGCCAGCGCCGACTCGGCCAGGCTGCGCCGGGCGCCCGCCGTGGCCGCGCCGCCACGGGCGCGGAGCAGGACGTACTCGTCGCGCCGTCGCCGCACCGACAGCAGGGCGGCCAGTGCCATCAGGCCGGCCAGGGTGGCCAGGGCGCCGGCCGCGATGACGGCGAGGACGGTACGGGCGGCGGCCACGGCGGCGGCGAACTCCCGTAGCGGGATGTCGAAGCCCTGGACGAGGGCGCGGTCGGCGGGGGCCTCCCGGGACATCCGCTGGAGGCTGTCGATCGTCTCGGTCAGGTCCAGGATGCCGATGCCGTCGGCGGCCATCCGGTAGCGCCAGGTGAACCGCAGCGGCAGCCCGGCGGCGGCCATGGCGTCCAGCACGGCGGGCGTGGTCACCCCGACGCCGACGAACGGCTGGGCGTCACCGGGCGGCTCGACGACCTCCAGCAACGACGGCAGTCCGGCCCAGATCCCGTCGGCGGGGTCGACGGGCTCGTACACGCCGGCCACGACCACGGGGGTGACCACCTGCGGGCCGTCCGCGCCGGGCGGGCGGAGCACCAGCCGGCTGCCGGCCCGCACGTTGAAGCGCCTGGCGACCTGCGCGCTCAGCGCCACCGGCACCGGCTGGCCGGGCTCCCAGGTGTCGTCGGGCCAGTTCCCCTCGACGAGCCGGCCGGCATCGCCGACCCCGGGGGCGGCACGCAGGCCGAGGTCGACCAGGAGGTTCTTCGCCGCCAGGTCGGGGCCGGTCAGCCGGCGCGGGGCGTACTCCTCGGCGACGAACCAGCGCCGTTCGACCGCCTCCCGGACGCGGGGTGGCATGGCCGCCTGCAACGCGTCCAGCTCCCCTTGCCGCGCCTGCGTCAGGGAGCGGCCGTCGGGAACGGGCACCAGCGGCGGGCTGGTGTAGGTCAGGTCCCGCCGGGCGACCGGCTGGCCGGTCAGGTGCTCGCGCAGCCCCTGCTCGGCGAGGTGGTTGACGACCCGGGGCATCCCGCTGACCAGCAGCGTGACGATCAGGGTCAGCGCCGCGAGGAGCAGGAACTGCCCGCCGTACGCCCGAACCCGCCGGGCGACCGCGCCGATGCTCACCACGTTCCCGCCTCCCTCGTGGAGCTGCCTGCCTGCCGCCCGGTCACCGGTCTCCCCCGATCCGCAACTGCGCCACGGCCACCCGCTGCCGGATGCCGAGGGCGATGAACGCGCTGAAGGCGAGGGCCGCCAGCAGCAGGCCGAGCGCGGTCAGCCCGATCGGCGTCCAGGGCAGCACGAAGGCCGCCTCGGGCACCGGCCGGCCACCGGACGGCGTGAGGATGACCAGCGGCGCCATGGTGGCGCCCACCGCCGCGCCCAGCAGCAGCCCGACGCCGACGCCGATCCCGGCCAGGAAGGTCTGCTCGGCCAGCAGGGCCCGGGCCAGCAGCCGAGGGCTGGCGCCGAGCGTGTGCAGCACGGCGAACTCCCCCAGCCGGTGCCGGGCGGTGGCCCAGACGTCGACGACCAGCCCGACCAGGGCCAGCAGCACCGACCCGAGCGCCGCGGCGAACAGGCCGGTCCGGGCGCCCTGCCAGTACGGGTCGGCCGCCGCCCGCTCCGCCGTCGCCCGCCGGTCCAGCAGCGTGACGCCGGGCAGCTCGGTCGCCGCGCGTACGGCCGCGTCGTGCCCGCCCGCGTCCGTCCCGAGCCACCACTCCGACACCGGGCGCACCCCGCCGCGGTCCCGGATCAGCCAGTCCGTGGCCGCCGGGAGGTCCAGCAGCACGCCCTCGCCGGCCGTGGACGGCACCGCGTCCACCTCGCCGACCAGGGTCACCGGCACCGTCGCGCCGGACAGCGCGACGGTGACCGTGTCGCCGATCTTCAGGCTCAGCGCGTCGCGCACCCCCGGGGTCATCAGCGCGGGCACCGGCCGGTTCTCGCCGGCGGGCACCACGACGAGGCGGGAGGACGGCTGGAACGCGAACCGGCCGCCCGCGCGGAAGTCGACCTCCCGCTCGCCGCTCAGGCCGGTGGCGGTGGCCTTCGCGGGGGTCGGGGGTTCCTCGCCGCCGATGGTCACCCACTCGCCGGCGAGCGACGCCGGCCGGGCCGCGCCGTCGGCGCCGACCAGTCGCAGGTCGGCCACCTGCAGGCCGTACGCGCGCCCGAACGCGTCCCCGGCGTCGGCCTCGAACCCGGACAGCCGCACGACGCCGTCGACCTCGGGCAGGGCGACGGTGAACGGCACCGGCCGGCCGTCGCTGCCGCCGCTGCCCACCGGGAGGCGGAAGGTCAGCCCGTCCGCGCGGGTCAGCAGCACCCACACGGCGACCTGGTGCGGCCCGATGGCCTCGCGTACGGGCGTGCGCAGCGTGCCGGTCAGCGCGCGGGTGCCGGCGGGCAGGTCGACGCCGACCGGCGCGGCGCGCGCCCGGATCAGCCGGTCCAGCAGGGCCGGCACCGGCTCGCCGGCGAGCCGCTCGTTGAGCCGCAGCACGTCCTTCGCTCCCACCGGGTCGAGGCTCACCACGGTGGTCGGCAGGTCGGCGCGGCCGACGCGGATCTCGTCCCGCCACGCGGGCAGCGCCCGGTCGACCCCGGGCAGCGCGCCGAGCTGGCCGGCCCGGCCGTCGGGCGCGACGCCGGTGCGCTCGACCACCCGCAGGTCGGCGCCGACCCCGTGGTCGGCCTGGTCGGCCTGGGAACGTTCGCCCGTGGTCACCAGCGACCAGGCGAGGGTGCTGCCGCCGACGGCGAGCGCGAGCAGCAGCACCGGGCCGGCGTGCGGGCGACGGCCCGCCTGCCACATGCCGAACATGGTCGCCGTCCACGGCCGACGGTCGACGAACCGCTCGGCGAACCGGGTCGCGGGCGGCAGCAGCCGCAGCGCCACGACCGCGCCGGCCAGCACGCCCAGCGTCGGCGCGGCGACGAGCAGCGGGTCGACGCCGAGGCGTCCGCCGGCTCCGGTGAGCGGCGAGGAGTACTGGCGCAGCTGCACCCAGGCCAGCACCGCGAACCCGACGAGCACCAGGTCGAGGCTGGCCCGTTGCACGGTGGCGGCCCGGGTGGGACGGGACCGGGCCGCCATGTCGGCGACGTACGTGCCGGTCCCGCGCAGCGTGGGGGCGACCATCGCGACCAGACAGCCGACGGCGGTGGCGGCGGCCGCCGCCCAGACCAGGGTGGTGTCGCCGGGGACGAGCGCGAGCCCGGCCGGCCCGGCGGCGCCCACGCGTCGCAGCGCCTCGTCGGCGACCAGCGGCCCCAGCACGGCGGCCGGCAGGACGACGAGCGTCGCCTCCCGGGCGGCGAGGCCGGCCAGTTGCCGCCGCGCCGCGCCCCGGGCCCGCAGCAGGGCGGTCTGGGCCCGCCGGTCCTCGTGCAGCAGCGCGGCGACCAGCACCAGCGCGTACCCGCCGAGGACCACGATCAACAGCAGCGGCGTGGTCAGTGCGGAGCGGCCGACCAGGTCTGCCCGGGCGCCCCGGTCCAGCAGCCCGTCGATCGCGGTGACGAGCTGGGCGGAGGTGCCCAGGCCGGCCGCCTCGGGCACCTCGGCGGACGCGGCGGCCAGCGCCTGCCGCACGTCGAGCAGCCGACCGGCGCGGGCCGCCGCGGCGAGGTCCGGCTCGACCACCCAGGACGCCGACACCCCGCCCGGGTAGGTCGCCACGAAGTCGGCCGGGTCCAGCACGAACGGCCCGTACGAGGTGCCGGGGTCCGCCGTGCCGCCGGCGCCCACCCCCGGGGCCAGCCGCCAGTACGGGTCGGTCGGGTCGCGCGGGCGCCACGTCCCGGCGAGCACCACCTCGCTGGCCCGGTCGGACCTGCGGTCCAGCATCGGCACCCGGTCGCCGGCGGTCATGCCGAGCGCGGCGGCGACCTTCTCCGGCAGCGTCACCTGCACCGGGGTGGCCCCGGGGGCGGGCCAGGCGCCGCTGGTCAGCTCGGCGTGGCGGGGCAGGTCGTCGAGGGTGGCGAGGCTGGCGAAGATCGGGTCGTCGCCCTCGCGGACGACCGAGCCCAGGTCGCCGGTCAGCTCACGGCCGTCGCCGTACCGGCCGGCGTCGACGGTGACCGGCGCGCCGCCGAGACCCGCGGCGAAGCCGTCGCGGAGCGCCCGGTCCCGGGTGGCGAACTCGGCCGCGTCCCGGCCGGCCGCACCGGTCACCAGCAGGCTGCGCTCCTCCAGGGACGCCCCGGTGAGCAGGGCACGCTGGCCGGCCTCCACCGCCCGGCGGTTGTAGTCGGAGAGCCCGGTGACCAACGCGACCGCCACCAGGGCCGCGACCACCGCGGCGAGCAGCAGTCCCCGTGCCTCGCGGGCCCGCCTCCACACCAGCTTCATCCGACGCCCTCCCCTGGGCCCCTCGGGCCGACGATCAGGGAGAGCGGCCACGGGCCGGGAAAGGTTCGCGCCCGTTACATGATCGTTATCCGGCTGGCGGCGGGCGGGCCTCGCGGCTCGCGGCTCCCGCCGCCCGGGTTTGGCAGGGCCGGTTGGTACCGCGCCCGCCGCCGACGGCATGCGGGGCAGGGCCGGCCGGTGCGGCACCCGCCGCCGACGGCGTGCGGGGCACGGCCGCCGGTGCCGCCGGCCGGGCGCGGGTCTGCGGGCGGGCGGCTGGCGGCGCTGTGCTTCCATCGTCGGATGGAGATCGCCCTCATCGCCCTCATGGTCGGCGTCGTCGCGCTGCTCGCCGCGCAGCTGCCGGGCACCGCCCAGCAGGCCCGCACGGCCTACCGGCTCACCGAGATCGAGCGCCGGCTGCAGCTCGTGATGGACCACCTGGGGGTGGCGGACCAGTCGCCGGTGCCGCCGGAGGTCCGGGACCACCTGGCCCGGGGCGACAAGATCAAGGCCATCGCGGCGTACCGGAAGGCCACCGGCGCGGACCTGCGCTCGGCCAAGGAGGCCGTGGAGGCACTCGCCGGCGGACGGTGACGGCCACGCCGGCGTCCTCCTGCCCCGGGCGTCGTCCCCGCCTCCGGAACCGCCGTCTGCCGCCGCCCGGCGCGGCGACCCGGCCCGCCGACGCCGCGGGCGACCCGGCGACGCGGCGGGCGACCCGGCGACGCGGCGGGCGACCCGGCGACCCGCGACCGGGCGCCACGCCCCAGGGCGGGACCGGAACGCCCCGGCCGCTCAGCGGGGGCGTTCGCGGTCCTTGGAGGGCTGCACCCGCTTCGGCTCGCCGGGCATCTTCGGGTGGTCCGGCGGGTACGGCATGTCGCCCTGCCCGCCCGCGGCGTCGCGGTCGGCCCACTCCAGCAGCGGGGTGATGTCCCACGCGGCGTCGTCGATGCCGGCGTGCGGATCGCCCCGCTCGGCCAGCCGGGCCGGGACGGTGCGCAGGTCGAAGTCGTCGGGGTCGACGTCGGGCAGCTCGTCCCAGGTGACCGGGGTGGAGACGGTGGCGCGACCGTTGGCCCGCAGCGAGTATGCGCAGGCGATCGTGCGGTCGCGGGCCATCTGGTTGTAGTCGACGAAGACGCGGCTGCCCCGCTCCTCCTTCCACCAGGCGGTGGTGACCAGCTCCGGCCGCCGCCGTTCCAGCTCCCGGGCCAGCGCGATGGTCGCCCGGCGCACCTCGGTGAACGTCCAGCGCGGCGCGATCCGCAGGTAGACGTGGACACCGCGGCCGCCCGAGGTCTTCGGCCAGCCGGTGACGCCCAGCTCGTCGAGGAGCCCGCGCAGCTCCCCGGCGGCGGCGACCGCGTCGGCGAAGTCGGTGCCGGGCTGGGGGTCGAGGTCGACGCGCAGCTCGTCGGGGCGGTCGACGTCGGCGGCGCGCACCGGCCACGGGTGGAACACGATCGTGCCCATCTGGGCGGCCCAGGCGACGTGGGCCAGGTCGGCCGGGCAGAGCTCCGCCGCGCTGCGGCCGCTGGGGAAGCTGATGGTGGCCGTCCGCACCCACGGCGGCACGCCCCGGGTCGGCACCCGCTTCTGGAAGAACATCTCCCCCTCGACGCCCTCGGGGAAGCGCTGCAACGTGGTCGGTCGGTCGCGCAGGGCGCGCATGATGCCGTCGCCCACCGCCACGTAGTAGTGGAAGACGTCGGCCTTGGTGAAGCCGCGCTGCGGGAAGATGACCCGCTCCGGGCTGGTCAGTCGTACGGTGTGCCCGGCCACCTCGATCTCTTCGGCCGCGGCCTTCGTGCCACCCATTGCGCGACCATATGCCACACCCCCGACGTCCGACGTACCGTTGGCGGGTGAGTCTTGACGAGAGCGAACTGCCCCGCACCGAGGAAGAGTGGCGGGTCCGGCTCAGCCCCGAGGAGTTCCGGGTGCTGCGGGAGGCCGGCACCGAGCGCCCGTGGACGGGCGAGTACGTCGACACGAAGACGCCTGGGATCTACCGCTGCCGGGCCTGCGGCGCGGAGCTCTTCCCGAGCGACACGAAGTTCGACTCGCACTGCGGGTGGCCCAGCTTCGACGACGCCCTCCCCGGGGCGGTCAAGGAGATCGAGGACCGCAGCCTCGGGATGAGCCGCACAGAGATCCGCTGCGCGCGCTGCGACAGCCACCTCGGCCACGTGTTCCGGGGCGAGGGCTTCACCCCGAAGGACACCCGGCACTGCGTCAACTCCGTCTCCATCCGGCTGGAGCCGCGCGCCGACGCCTGAGCCCCGCGCCCGGTGCGGCGACGGCCGCGCCCGGATCGGCGACGGCCGCGCCCGGTGCGCGGCGACGGCCGGGGGCACGGCGCGAGACACCGCCACCCGGGACGCGGAGCGGCACCGGCACCTGGGACGCCGCGCGAAACACCGGCGACCCGGGGCGTGGCGCAAACACCGGCGGCCGGAGGTCAGGTCCGCCTGTCCGCCGTCAGGTCGGCCATCAGGGCGACCTGGGCCGTGCGGGACCGCTCGACGCGGCCGGCGAAGTCGCGTACCCGCGGATCGGCGCCGACCTTCTGGTGCGCCCGGGCCAGGTCGGCCGCCGCCTCCTGGTGCGGCCGCAGCAGGTCGAGCAGGACGCGGTCGACCTCCCCGTCCCGGGCGGCCCGCAGGCGCGCCATCTCCTCGGGTGCGATGCCGTGCCCGCCGTGGTCGTGCCGGCGGACGGCCTCGGCGGCGGCCGGCCCGGCGTCCCGCAGCCAGCCGCGCATCGTGGCCAGCTCGTCGGTCTCGGTGGCCGCGATGGCGGCGACCAGGGTGCGCAGCTTCCGGTCGGTCACCCGGTCCCGGCCGAGCCGCACCACCTCCAGCGTCTGCTCGGTGTGCGCCGCCAGCGTGGCCAGGAAGACCACGTCCAGTCCGTTCATCGCGGTCCCGCTGGTCGCGGCCGTCGTCGACGGCGCGGCGGCGGGCGACGCGGGTGCGGTCGGCGCGGCGCAGGCGGGGACCAGCAGCAGGGCGGCGAGCAGGGCGACCGTGCGCAGCCGTCGCATGGCGTACTCCGATCCACGGCGGGGTGACGGGTGCGGCCGACGCCGGCGGGCGGGCCGCACCCGTCCGGTCAGACCTGGGTCCAGAGCGCCGGCACGTAGGGCGGCTCCCAGCCGGGGATGGCGGTGTGCGCCTGCCGGCAGCGGTACGTCGCCCCGCCGTAGGTCACCTGGTCGCCGGCCTGGTACGCCTGGCCCGCCGCCCACGTGCCGCCCGGCGCGGGCGGGGTGGTCGGGGCGGCGGTGGGGGTCGGGGTGGGCGACGGGCCGGGCGGCGTCGAGGTCGGGGTGGGCGACGGGCCGCCGCCCCCGCCCACCTGGAGGTCGACGCAGGAGTAGAAGGCGTTGGCGGTGTCGGCGATGTTCCACACGGCCAGGACCTTCTGCCGCCCCGACCAGCCGCCCAGGTTGACGGTGTGCGAGACCGTGGCCCCCGGCTGCTGCCCGCCGCCGTTGAAGACCGCGACGCGGGTCGAGCCGATGAAGTACTCCCAGTTGCTGGTGGCGTGCCGGGCGGTATTGGTCCAGGTGAAGGTCACCGAGGAGCCCACCGAGGTGGCGGGCCAGCCGCGGCTGTCGTCGTTCAGGACGGCGAAGTGGGAGATTCCGGCGTGGCAGCTGCGCAGCCCCTTCGGGCCCTCCACGCTCTGCGGCTCGTACTTGATCTGCCCGCAGTCGGGGACCCGGCCCTGGGCGCAGAGCGCCTGACGGCTCGGCGGCCCGGAGACGTAGCCGTGGGCCTGGGCGGGCGCCGCGACGGCCAGGGCGGAGACGACGGCGCCCGTCGCCACGAGCGGAATCGTGATTCTTCGGCGCATGGTGGCAGCTCCTCTGCAGGTGGGGCTGGTGAGGTGCCACCCAACATAAATTAAACCTTGTTAACAGTAAAGACTCTTGTCGATAAATCCAGTGCCGGTCGCGCCCCGGCCGGCGCGGGAGCAGCGGGCGTCACAGGAGCAGCAGGCTGCCCCGCTCGTCCACCCGGTCGGCGGACTCGTCGTCCAGCCACACGCCGCCGCTGGCGAGGTAGCGGAAGCGGTACTCCCCCGGCCCGAGTCGCACCGTGACCGTACGGGTGCCGTCGCGGCGCGGCATCAGCTCGTGCCGTCCCGGCTCCCACCCGTTGAAGCAGCCGACCACGCTGACGGCGCCGGGCGGGGTGTCGCGGGGCAGGCTGAAGGTGACCCGGGTCTGGTTGCCGAAGAGCTTGTTCCGCTTGATCATGTCGAGTTCCTCCGGGGCGTCGCGCGGTCACCGGGTACAACGCCCGACACGCCGGGGGCGACACGCCGCCCGGGTCGGTCCCGGTTGCCCGTTCCGCCCGACGCAGCCGCGCCCGTGCCGCAGGCTGGGGGAAACGTGTCCTGTTCCGGGGGGTTATGTCGTGGCAACCTGCGAGGTCTGCGGTAACGACTACTGGATGGCGTTCGAGGTGCGGACCGTCAGCGGCGACGTCCACACGTTCGACTGCTTCGAGTGCGCGGTGCACAAGCTGGCGCCGATCTGCGAGCACTGCCAGATCAAGATCGTCGGCCACGGGGTGGAGGTGTCCGGCCGGTTCTTCTGCTGCGCGCACTGCGCCCGGGCCGAGGAGGGCGCCCAGGGCGCCGAGATCCGCGACGCGGTGGGCGCCCGCCCCCGGGGTGCCGGGGGGGGGGCCCCGGCCGTTTGCCCCCGGGGAACCAGTCCCGGGGGGGCGCGGGCGCCCCGCCCGGGGCCCCCCCCCCCCCCCCCCGGGCGCGGAACA
>NZ_JBSGDY010000058.1:0-33177 GCF_053602615.1 Micromonospora sp. NPDC004336 | reverse complement strand
ACCATCCCCCACCCCGCCCCCCTCCCCCTCTGGGTCCCGCCCCCCCCCCGCCCCGCCCCCCCCCTCCCACTCCGGGGCCCGGCCCCCGCCCCCCCCCGGCGGGGGGCCGCCCCGCGCCGCCCCGGGCCGGGCCGGGCCGGGGAACGATGGCGCGCGCCGGCCGGGGGAGCGGTGGCCCTCCATGGTCGGGGGAGGGCCACCGGCACCCGGTCGGCGCGCGGTCGACGTCAGACCCGCGTCATGGTCGAGGGGTAACCGCCCCCGCCGGGGTAGACCCACTCGCCGGTGACCGTGGTGCCGTCAGCGCCGAACGTGCCCCGGTAGTAGGCCGGGCTGCCCTTCGCGCCGCCCCAGATGGTCAACGTGTCGCCGGTCAGCTCGTAGACGTAGTCGAGGGTGTTGCCGGTCGAGTCGTAGAACCGCGACACCACGTCCGCGCCGACCGGTTCGCCGAACGGGCGCAGGTTCCCGATCACCTCCAGGCCGGTGACGGGCTGGCCGAACTGGGTGAGCGCGACCCGCTGGAGCAGGAAGAACCCGCCTTCCATCCACTCGTACGTCACGGTTCCCTCGGCGCCGCCGGTGACCGCCCAGGTGCCGACCAGGCGGTCCAGGGCCTTGAGCTCGGCGCTCGGCTGGTGAGTCTCGGACATCTTTCCTCCTTGGTGGGTGCTTGCCGGTACCTCGGAGCCGGCCCCCGATCCTCGACAACCACACGCCGTGACGACGGTCACAAGCGAGCGGCGTCGAAGCTCGCGCACCGGCTCCGAGGTGTCGGCAGTGACCCCGCTCAGAGGAGGAAGTCATGGCCACCCTCGCCGTTTCCGCCGCCCGCCCCCGGCCCGATCGCCTGCTCCTCGCCGGCGCACTTGCCGGCCCGGTCTTCTTCACCTCGGCCGTCGCCCAGCTGCTCACCCGGGAGGGCTTCGACATCACCCGGCATCCGATCAGCCAGCTCTCCACCGGCGACCTCGGCTGGATCCAGATCGCGACGTTCGTGCTCGCCGGACTCGGCGCCACGGCGCTGGCCGCCGGCATCCGGCGGACGCTCACCGTCGGCGTCGGTCGGCGGGCACTGCCG
The DNA here is from genome assembly GCF_053602615.1 of Micromonospora sp. NPDC004336. Classification (NCBI taxonomy): domain Bacteria; kingdom Bacillati; phylum Actinomycetota; class Actinomycetes; order Micromonosporales; family Micromonosporaceae; genus Micromonospora; species Micromonospora sp. NPDC004336. The sequence goes on along the minus strand of NZ_JBSGDY010000058.1, from coordinate 32,096 downwards.
ATCCTCGTCGGGATCTTCGGTGTCGGGTTGGTCGCCGCCGGGGTGTTCCCGATGGATCCGGAGCACGGCTTCCCGGCCGGCACCCCCGAGGGGCCGGTCGCGCGGATGTCCTGGCACGGCGTCGCGCACTCGACCGCCGCAGCCGTCGCCTTCACGGCGCTGGCCGTCGCCGCCGTCGTGTCGGTCGTCCGGTGCGTCCGCCACCGGCGCGCGCTGCCGGCCGTGGCGCACGGCATCGTGGCGCTCGTCCTGCTCACGCCCGTGTCGCCGGAGCACACGAGCATCCAGGTCGCCGTCAACGGCCTGGTCGCGTTCTCCTGGACGACCGTGCTCGCGCTGTCGTTGCGCCGCCACGCCTGAGCATGGCTAGTCTCGACCGACACCGACCACGATGGGAACGACCATGAAGTACCTGCTCCTCGGCTACACGCCGACCGCCGCCTGGGACGCCGCCGACACCCCGTCCGAGGAGGCGATGGCCGCCTTCGCCGCGTACCAGGAGTTCGAGCGGGAGCTCGTCGGGACCGGGGAGTTCGTCGGCAGCGAGGGCCTCGGCCACCCGGCGGTCAGCACCACCGTCCGGCGTACCGGCGACGGCGTCGTCGCGACCGACGGACCGTTCGCCGAGCTCAAGGAGGTCCTGGCCAGCTTCGCGGTGATCGACGTGGCCAGCCACGAGCGGGCTGTCGAGATCGCCGCGCGGATCGTCGAGGTGCTCGGCGAGCCGATCGAGGTTCGGCCGATCATGGGCGCGGACTTCGCGGCATGACGCGGCGCGTCCACCGGCGTCCCGCACGGCCGGCGCGCCGCGCGGGAGAGGCGGGTCCGGCGTGACCGCGTACGTCGAGGACCTGCTGCGCACGGAGGCGCCGCAGGTGCTCGGCGCGCTGGTGCGCCGGTTCGGCCGCTTCGACATCGCCGAGGACGCGACGCAGGAGGCGCTGCTCACCGCGAGCCGGGCCTGGCCGGCCGACGGCGTGCCGGCGGACCCGCGCGGCTGGCTCATCCGGGTCGGCTACCGCCGGATGGTCGACATGCTCCGCTCCGACCAGGCCCGCCGTCGCCGCGAGCAGGAGGTCGGAACGGCCGAGCTGGCCATGCGGGAGCCGGCCCGCCGGCCGTCCGCCCCGCAGGAGGTCGACGACAGCCTCACCCTGCTGCTCTGCTGCCACCCGGCGCTGAGCCCCACCTCCCAGGTGGCGCTGACGCTGCGCGCCGTGGGCGGCCTGACGACCGCCGAGATCGCGCACGCCCACGGCACGACCGAGGCCACAATGGCTACGCGCATCAGCCGCGCCAAGCAGCGACTGACCCGCGCCGGTGCCCGCTTCACCCCACCGACCGACGCCGACCGGGACAGCCGGACGACCGCCGTGACGCGGGTGCTGTACCTGATCTTCAACGAGGGTTACACGGCGTCGGCCGGCGAAGAGCTCGCCCGCGTCGACCTGACCCGCGAGGCGATCCGGCTGACGCGGATGCTCCACGCCGCCGTGCCCGACGATGCCGAGGTGACCGGCCTGCTCGCGCTGATGCTGCTCACCGAGTCGCGGCGGGCCGCCCGCACCGGCGGCGACGACGAGTTGGTGCCGTTGGACGAGCAGGACCGGACGCGCTGGGACCCCGCCCTGATCCGCGAGGGCACCGCACTGATCGACGGCGTCTGGAACCGGCACGAGGTGGGCCCGTACCAGTTGCAGGCGGCGATCGCCGCCGTGCACGCCGCGGCAGGGGCGCCCGAGCGGACGGACTGGCCGCAGATCGCGGCGCTGTACCTGTGGCTGGAGCGGCTCGCGCCCTCCGCGCCGGTGCGGCTGAGCCGGGTGGTGGCGGTGTCCCGGGCGTACGGGCCGGCCCGGGGGCTGGCGCTGCTCGACGACCTGAACCGGCGCTTCCGGCTCGACCGGGAGCCACTGACCCGGCAGCGGGAACGCGCGGTGCGCGCCCACCTGCTCCAGGAGACCGGCGACGCGGCCGGCGCGGCGACGCTCTACCGCCAGGCGGCCGCCCTGACGGAGAACCAGGTCGAGCGGCGCTACCTGCTGGAGCGGGCCGACCGCCTCGGCTGATGGCGCCAGCCTCCCGACGGCGCGGCCCCGCCCGGGCCGGCCACCCCCCCCGGTGGGACGCGGGCCGCCACCGGGATTCTCGGCCCGGCCACCCCTGGGTGGGACGCGGGCCGCCAGCGAATTCTCGGCCCGGCCCGGCCCGGCCCGGTGGCGCGGGCGACCGCCTCCGGGTGGGCGCGGGCCGCCGGGCGCGGGTCGTCCGACAGCGGACGCCTTGCCGGCGTCTGCCATGCTCTGGACGGTGACGACCGGCCAGCCGACCACCCCCCGCAGCCACCGCCGCGCCCCCCGTCGTGCCCGCAGGGCCATCCTGATCGGCGCGGTCGCGACCGTGCTCGCCGCCGTCGTCTACGTCTGCGCCGTGGTCGTCGTGCCGCTGCTGCGCCCGGCGGGCCCGCGCCCGCTCTTCCAGCTTCCCGTCGCCTGCGGCGAGACCTGGCAGCTCGGCACCTATCCCGGCCACGACGACTACGACGTCGACCTGTTCCCCACCGAGGGCGAGGCGTGGGGCCGACCGGTGCTCGCGTCCTACGCCGGCACCGTGACGGTGGCGGGGATCAACGGGTCGCTGGGCGGCCGTACCCCCGACAACCCGAGCGGCCCGCGCGGCCGGGGCGGCGGCTACTGGGTGAAGATCGACCACGGCGGCAAGTGGGAGACGCAGTACCTGCACCTGCTCGAACCGCCGCTGGTGCGGGTCGGTCAACGGGTCGCCCAGGGCGAGCAGATCGGGCGGCTCGGCAGCACCGGCAACTCCGGCGCGCCGCACCTGCACTACGAGCAGCGCCGGGGCTGGGAGAAGGTCGAGAGCCACTTCGACGGCGCCCCCTCCGGCATCACCCACGACGACACCGAATACACCGTCAAGCGCAAGAGCAACAACTGCCCGCCCGGGCGCTGACGATCGGCCGAGAACGTCGTACGCGGCTGGCATGCTGACCGGCGTGACCCCGCTGAGGATCATCAAGGGCGACGCGACCAGCCCGCAGGCCAAGGGGCCGAAGGTGATCGCGCACGTCTGCAACGACGCGGGCGGCTGGGGCAAGGGCTTCGTGCTGGCCGTCTCCCGGCGCTGGCCGCAGCCCGAGCGCTGCCTGACGTCGCTCGCCGACCACGCGCAGGCGCTGGCAGCGTCCGTGCACATGCCCAGGATCGGCTGCGGGCTCGCCGGCGGCACCTGGACCCGGATGGAACCGATCGTCGTGCGTACGCTCTGCGAGCGCGACATCGCCGTGACGGTGTACGACCGGTGACGGCACCGGGCGCGGGCCCGGAGAGGAGCCCCGTGCCCGCGCCCGGTGCGGGCTCAGCGCTCCTCGGTGCCCGTGGCGCCCCCCGGCTCGTCCCGCGTGCCCGCCTGACCGTCGGCGGCGCGGCGATCCAGCTCGAACTGGCCGTTCAACCTGTCGATCGCCTCCTGCAGGCGCCGGTCAAGCTCCTTGGGCTCGTAGCGCTCGGCGACGTCGGTCGCGTAGTCGAGGAGCCCGAGGTCGAGGCCGGGGAGTTGGGTGTCCGCCCGGGGTCCGGCGTCGTTCTCCGTCGGCCAGGCGAGCCAGAGCAGCGGCAGGTCGATGTCGACCCTGTCGCGGGGCGTCCGGCGGCCCCGGGTCTCCAGCATGACGGCGCAGGCCTCCTCCACGACCTCGCGGGCCGTCGCCGTGGCGGTGGAGATCGACGACCGGAGCGCGTTCCAGGCCTTCGCGTGCGCCGCCACCGCGTCACGCGCCTCCCCGATCAGGTCGGCGGCCTGCCTGTCGGCGGTCCTGACCTTGTCGCGGGCACGCTCGCTGCTGTCCGCGTACGGGTTGTGCGACTGCACCTTGATCGCGATGGCGCCGACGCTCAGCAGGATGAGCAGCACCACGAAGACCGGCTGGAAGATCGCCAGGCTGTCGAACTCGTCGGCCGCGTACTGCGCGCGGACCAACGCGGCGACACCGAGCAGCGCCAGGACCAGCGAGGCGGCCAGGACCGGGCCGGGCAGACGCGACCAGGGCAGGTCGTCCGCCCGCCGCTCCAGGGGCTCGGGCCGCCAGTCCCAGAACAGGCGGCGCAGCGCCACGGCGGGGTTGAGCGGCGCCACCCTCCGGCGCCGGCTCAGCCTGTCCTGGCGCCGGAAGAGGTGCGTCGCCAGGGCCACCCCGGATGCGTAGAGGCAGACCGCGATGCCGATGCCCGGCAGATAGGCGAAGTAGTAGAGCGGATGCCTCCAGTCCACGTCGAAGATCTGCTGCATCAGGTCGCCGATGAAGGAGGCGTCGAAGAGCGCCGACACACCGAGCACGACCCAGAGCAGCTTCGGCGGCATCAGGCGCCTGCGGCGGTCCTCGGGACCGTCCCCGGTGTGCCGCCGCACGATCCGGTCGTTCTCCTCGCACGCCTCGACGACGCTGCCGACCGCCCGGAAGCGGTTGACGTCGTCGATCCGGGCCCGCGCCAGGTGGTAGCGGGTGACCATGTCGGCGCCCGCCGTGTTGACCGCTTCCTGCGAGTGCCGCAGGGAGGCGTTCCCGGCGGTGAACGCCCGCAGCAGCGCGGCCGCCTCGAGGTCGTTCGGATTCTCCTCGCTGTAGCGGGTCGGGCCGAGGCCGATCGGGTCGCCGGGTGCGCCGGCGCACGATGCGGGTGCGACCCATCTCGGTCTGCGACCGTTGGTCCGAGTGCTGCCCTCCGCCATGCGATCCTCCACAGAATCGTTCAGCTCGCGGTGATGTCGACGCGGCGCAGGCACTGCAGCGCCGCGTCGGAGTTGTCGCCCGGTGCGACAGCGGTGCCGTCGAAGCACGTGGTGGTCGGGCCCATGCCCCTCGGCTGCGGGGACCGCACCCCGTCGGCGGCGAGCGCCTCCGCGACCGCCCGCGCCCGGTTCTCGGACAGGGTCTGGTTGTCCACGTCCCCGCCGGCCCGCGGGTCGGCGTACCCCTCGACGACGACTTTCGTGTAGGGCTTGGACCTGATCTGCACGGCGATCCGGGTCAGCACCCGGGCCGCCTCCGGGCGGAGCGTCCACCTGCCGGTGTCGAAGAGCGCCCCGGGAACGGAGAAGCTCGTCAGGTCCGGACCGAAGCTCACCGGGGGGTCCTGGGCGCCCGCGGCGGTCCCGGCCGTCGGCCCGGCCGCCGTGCTGCGAGGCACCGCGCCCGCGTCGGGAGCGCAGGTCCCGCCCGCCTCGGCGCAGAGGCGGGCCCACAGCGTCCGCAGCCAGGCCGCCTGTGCCGTACCGGGGATCGGTTGATCGGCGGCGGGATGTCCGACGCCGATCATGGTGACGGCGATGCCGTCGAGTTCCTTCGGCTGGATCTCGCCCTTCAGGCACTCTCCGGCGATGGCGTCGATCTCGGGCTGTCCGCGGAACCTGGAGCGGGTGAGGTCGGCGCAGCCGTGGGTCACCAGCCCGTCGGTCGCGATCACCAGGTGCCGGGAGGGGGCCGTCGAGTCCATGCGCAGCCACGCGGAGGCCTGACTGACCGCGCGCAGGACGTCGGTGCCGCCCCCCGTGGGCTGGACCTGCTGGACCTGCCGTACGTCGTCGGTCAGGCAGTCGCGCGCGTCCTCCCGCTTGCCGGCCTGGTTCGCCGCGTTCCTGGCCTGCTCCTTCCAGTTGGTCGACCGGATTGTCAGGCTGAGGTCGCTGGCGGGGCCGCCGAACGCGGAGAGGGCGACCGTCCGCTGGTCCGTGACGGCCCGTTCGATCTCCTCGCGGAGGGCGGGCGGATAGTCCACGGAGCCCACCCCGGACGCGGACCGGGTAGAGGCGGAGACGTCGACGAGAACGGCCAGCCGTCCGGCCCCCGACCGCGGCGACTCGGCCAGCCACCCGCACGGCGATGGTCCAGGGTCGTCGTGCCTGCAGCCGGCGACCGGCGCGACGGCGAGCAGCAGCACGACGGCAAGCGCCGCGTTCCGGCGCCCCCCGATCACCGTGGGGCTCCCGCGTGCCCGTCCCCCAGCTCGACGGGCTCGACCGCTTCGCCGAAGTCGGCGAGGTGCCACTTGCCCAGGTCGACGCCCATCTGCCGGCAGAACGCGCGCAGCGCCTTGTCGTACGCGTTCGCGAACTCGAACAGGCCGACCCGCTCGTGGTCGCGTACGGCCTGGGCGAGCACCCCGACCAGTTCGTCGTACCGGGCCCGCCGCTCGCCGGCGAGGGCGCTGGTCACCGCCGCGAGTTCGCCGTCGACGAGGCTGGCGGCGAACGGGAGCAGGAACTGCCGCTCGTCCTTGCCGAGGTGCTGGAACTGCTCCAGCTCCTGGAACCCGCGCAGCCACTGCTCGGTGCGGGCCCGGACCACCTCGTCGCGCGCCATCGCCAACTGCTGCTCGACGCGCCGCAGCTCCAGCGGGGCCTTCTGCTCGCGCAGCCGAGGATCCATCAACACCCGCACCGACGGGCGGCACCGCAGGTCCGGGCTCGCCTTCGGCCAGCAGAAGCCGGTGCCGAGCGCGTCGTCGAGCACCAGCTCGGCTCCCGCCGGGTCGAGCGGGTCGAGCGACCGGGCATGGCGCCACACCGTCTGCATCGTCCGTTCCCGCGCGACGTCCTGGTACGTGGCCGCCTCCTCCTCGATCTCGTAGATGTCGAAGTGCCGGGACGGGCTGTCCCACCGCAGGTGCACGAAGACGTGGAAGTCGTAGACGTCGCCCCTGGCCGGTACGACGAGCGGCGCGTCGCTCGCCGGGGGCTCGTAGACCTCCGCGGGCCTGGGCGCAACGGGGGCCCGATCGCCGCCGTCACCCCGGATCGTGCGCCAGAGTCGGCGGAAGAAGCCGTCAGCTCTCTCCATCGGTTGCCTCCCGAGTCGTTCCCGGCGCGAGCCGGCGGATGAGTGCGGCGATGAGCACCGCGTCCGGATGGCGGTTCCGCCAGAGCCGGAGGTTGAAGCGGGCCCGGCTGTCCAGCGGGCTCGCGAAGATCTCCATCGCCAGCGACTCGACGAAGGCCCGGAGCTTCTCGTCGTGGTCGGCGGCGAGCAGCCACTTGCGCATCGGGTCCCAGGCGCGACGTGAGGTCTCGGCGTTGGTGAGCGCGTTGCGCCACAGGTCCACCAGGGCGCGCTGCCACCGTTCCCGGCGCTCGGCGAGTTCGGGCAGCGCGGGCCAGCCCTGCCGATCGACGCTGCCGGGCTGGCGGGCGAGGATCACCAGGGCCCGTACGGCGTGCTGCGGCAGGTGCTCGTTGGGCGACGCCACCCAGTCCGCCAGCTCGTCCATCACGTCGTCGGTGGCGCCAGCGAGGAAGAGCATGCTCATCGCCGCGGCGACCGAGCTGCTGGCGGCCAGCTCGGGTTGGCGGCCCATCCGGGCCAGCTCGCGGACGGCACGGGGGACGTCCTCCTCGCCCAGCCGCATGCCGTAGACGCGGGCCGCGCTGTCCTGCAGCAGCGGGTCGGGGCTGCGCGACCAGTCGTACACCCGCTGCCGCACGCGGCGGGTGAGCCGGGCGTCCACGTAGGCCATGTCCATGGCCAGGGCCGCCGAGCGCCGGTAGGTCGCCTGCCAGCGGGCCCAGACCCCGATCAGGACGCGGTAGACCTGGTCGAAGTCGAAGCCGGCCAGGATCCCGACGATCTGCGCGGCGCGCAACCGGACCTTCCAGGAACGGTTCCCGGCCAGCACCATCAGCCAGGTCATGAGCGGGCCGCGCAGCGCGTCGTAGTCGTGCCAGGCGACGTCGAGGATCGCCCGGATCAGGGTCTCGTCGGCCAGTTCGGCGCAGCGCGGGCCCGGCCGCTGCTCGTCGCCCCGGGCGGGCGCCACCATCGACGGGTGGATCAGCCTGTCGATGTTGCCGTCGAAGATGAGCCGGTCCGGTGTGGTGCCGCGGGTCTCGTAGAGCGGGATGATCTGCTGGCTGAGCAGCTCGCCGGCGTGGAACACGTCGGAGAGCGGATGGCCGGCGAAGACCGCGTACGCGATCCGGAACGCCTGCCGGTGCGGTATCAGGTATGCCTTCTCCGCGCTCTCCTCGGCGGGGGCGAGGATGTCCTTCGCGAGCTTGCGGGACTGGTTGTCCCAGTCGGCCAGCAGCTGGTCGAGGTCGCCCTCCCGGTCCGGGTTGCCCGCGAGGTGTTCGGCGAGCCGGACCACGTAGCGAACCGAGCTGGCCAGCCGGATCCGGCTGGCCACGGCGGGGTGCTGGACGGCCCTGTCGTGGTAGGCCCGGTCGGCCTGGTCCGCGTCCCGCGTCCGTGCCGGGGTCGCGCCGCTGGCCAGCAGCACCCAGAGGTGGCGTCGCAGCACCTCCTGGTGGTCGGGACGCTCGTGCGCGAAGGAGGCCTCCGCGTTCGCGCGCTCGGTGCTGTCCAGGATGACGACGAAGGCACCCGTGTCCCGGGCCCGCCGGCGCAGGGCGTCGACCGCCCCGTCCCGCATCGGACGGTCGTCGCGGTCGATGATGATGCCGGCGCCGCGCTCCATCACGCAGTCCTCCGCGAGCACGGAGAAGATCAGGTCGTCGTCGACCTCGACCGTGCCGATCCGGTCGCGCAGGCAGCCGACCTCGTCGAGGAGCTTGATCGCCGTGGTCCGGCGGCCGCTGCCGACCTCGCCGCAGAGGCGGATGAGGTGCTGCCTCCCGAGCGCCTCCCGCATCACCTCGACGTTCGGTACGGCCACGTAGGTGCGCACCTCCGCCGCGACGTACGCCGGACCGAACACGCCGTACTGGACGGTGAACTTCCGGCCGCCGAAGTAGGCGTGGTAGACGCGGCGGTCGTGGTAGTACGCCCGGGCGTTCGGCCCGGAGGCCGCCGCGCCACGGTCCGCCCTGCTCTGGTTCTTCTGGAAGCGTTCGCGCTGCTGCTGCTCCTCGGGGTCGTAGTCGACCCTGTCGTCGTCGTCCATCGCGCCGGGCGCGGTCGGCTGCTTTCCCTTTGTCGACTCGGCGTCGAAGTCCTTGCGGACCTTCTCGGCCACCGGCTCGTCCGCAGGTCGTACGGACGGCGGCTCGGGGCGGCGCTGGGCGGGCACGGGCGGCCCTTCCGGCGCGCTCGGCAGCGCCGCCTGGGCCGTAGGGGGCGCCGGCGGCTCTGCGACGGCGGGTGGCGCAGTGCCGGGCAGCTCCGTGTCGCCGGCCGGCTCCGGGCGGTCGGGTGCCTCGCTCATTCGTGCCCGCCCGCGTCGAAGCGGTCCGCCCGCGACCCCGGGGCGTTGTGGTTGTAGACGGCCGACGCGTTGGAGCCGCTGGCGGCGGCGCCGTTCGGCGCGTACGAATTGTTCGTGGTGACCGCCGTGTCGCTCGGCCGCTGGGGCACCGGGATGTCCCGACGCAGGACCGCGACGATCTCGTCGAGGTCCTTGGCCTCCTCGCGCGTGCGCAGGTGCCGGTACTGGAAGCTCGGCAGGTCGACGATGTCCCCGGGCAGGTCCACGGGGGACGGCAGGGGCGCCCCGTCGAGCAGGACCGGAAGCACGACCTTCTGCCGCTTGATCGATTCGCGGATCTCGTGGCGCACGTAGTCGTCGGGGTCGTCGATCCGTCGGAGTCCGTTCGCGTCCCGGGCGTCGAGCCACTTCCCGCCGATGAGCACGAGCAGGACCGTGCTCTCGCTCAGCCGCCGCTCCAACTCCGGCGGAAACGGTCGACCGGGCGGGAGGGAGGTGGAGTCGAGAAAGACCCGCTCCTTGCCGAAGATGGCGCACAGCCTCTCGTTGAGTAGCGCGGCCTTGTCGTGGCCGTCGCCCGTCCGGTAATTGATGAATGCGCCGGCCATCGGCCCCGCCTTTCGAAGAGGTTGACGGTCCGACCGATGAGTAGGTGTCGTCATCGGTCGGACAGGTCGAAGAAACTGCGGTGAAGAGTGCCTCGGGTCGCATGCCGAGCCGCGGCCGTTGCGTCAATCGGGTCGGCGGAATAAGAGTTTCACCAACCATCGAGGAAGCACAATGGCGTTTCCCTCGGCTGATCGGACAGACAACGGAACACCGGGGACCGCGTGCTCTGCCGGATCGTTGTCGTCAGTTGCCGCCGAGATGCAGCACGGAGGTCAGGCCCTGGTTCGTCCGGCGGACCTCGGGCGCGTCCCGCCAGCGACCGAGGGTCCGCCGCAGGAGGCGGAGGTCGACCCGGACGGTGGCGGAGTCCACCAGCTGGGCCGCGGCGATCGTCTGTTCGGCCACGGCGCACGCGTGGTCCAGCTGCCGCCGGCTGGCCAGCGCCAGCGCCAGCCGCGCGCCGTAGCGGGCCCGCGCGCGGAACGCCGACGCCGGGATGCGGTCGAACTCGGGCACGAGCACCTCGGCGGCCCTCGCCGGCCTGCCCAGGTCGTGCAGGCACCAGCCGCGGACGAACGGAATCGGGTTGTGGACAGTGCTGGTGCCCAGCGGCGGCCCGGCGCCGGCCTCGACGCCGATCGAGTCGACCAGCTCCTCGGCCTGGTCGAGCGCGCGCAGGCAGCGGACCTCGTCACCGGCGAGGGCGTGGCCCTGCGCGATCCGCTGGAGCGCGAAGGCCCGCACCCGCGCCCCGGCGGGCCGGGCCAGCGCCGCCTGGCCGGCGTCCAGCACGCCGATCGCGTCCTGCCGGTAGAGCGCGATCTCGGCTGCGCGAACCAGTGCGTAGCCCGCCATCTCGGGGTCGTCGCCCGCCTCGGCCAGCTCGACCGCGAGCGCCGTCCACCAGGTGGAGGTGGTGTCGTCGCCGTTCTCCTGGGCCATCCAGCCCGCGTACTCGGCGAACCGCGCCGCCAGGAAGAGCGCCTGCGCCCGCTCGGTGCCGGACGCCCGCACGGCGCGACCGCGCAGCGCGCTCACCACCGCTGCGGCCTGCGGAAAGACCTCGGCCGGCGGGCTGGTCTGGCCGAGTGCCCGAAGGTTGGTCAACTGGCGGCGGTAGGCGTCGAAACCGTCCTGGAGGACCGCGGCCGGCGGTGCGGCGGCCACCGGGCGGGCCGTCCAGGACATCATCGCCACGGTGCCGGAGGCGAGCAGCGCGCGGCGGCTGACCGCGTGGAACTCGCCTGAGCCGTCTGGACGGGTGTGAATGGTCAATCCCTCGTCCCTCCGATCCGCTCCGGCGGTGTCGCCGGCCTCGGGCGCGCGCCGCGCCGAGACGAGCCGGAGGAGCGTGCCATCGGCGGCGAAGAACGCGTCGCAGAGTCGGGCCATCTCGAGGCTGGGTCGCTTGTGCCCCGACTCGATCTTCGAGAGGTGCCCCTTGGTGTAATTGATCTCGCGGGCGAGATCACTCAACGAATACCCCGACTCCAGGCGGAGCCGGCGCAGCTCGTCGCCGAAATTATGCGGACTGGACGGGTTTTCTTCCATGCCGGGTCACCGTGTTTCCGTCGCACAGCCGGAAAGGGACGCGGACAACGGTAGTGGCGACGGGTGACGCGGTCGAGAGCGGTTGCCCGATCGGCCAGTGAAGGTGTGCCTCAACCGGCGAGCGCGACATAGGTACCGACGCCGAGAATCGCCAGAATGGATGATCCGTAGACCAGTGCGATCGACGGACTGCGTAGCCCGCGGAGGACATCGGCGAGCCCCGGCCCATTTATCGTGAGCGTCCAGCTCGCAGTCGGCTGGCTGACAGCGTCGCGATAGAGAATGCGGTATGCGCGTTCCAGGCAGAGGTAGTAGGCGTCGAGCACGGCGAAGGCGACGATGACGTAGAACGCGATGAACACGACGATGGCCGTCTCGGCCTTCGCCCCGAACCCGAGCAGGGCCGCCGTCACCGTCACGCACCAGGTCTTCACCGCTGTCGACTGGGTCGCCAACCGGGTGATCACCGACTGGATCATCTGCAGGTACGCTTCCTCGGCCACCGCACGATTCTCCCAGCCATCATCAACCCGGGGCGGCCACCCGGGCGCGGTCGCCGACCACGAGGGGCCGCCCTCGCCGGCGTGGCGGAGGACGGCCCCTCGTGGCGTACGGGTGCGTCAGGCGACCGTGGCGGGGAACCGTTCCCAGACCCGGTGCGTGGCCGTCAGCCGCTGCACGGCGGCGAGGACGTCGCCTCCGGAGTCGCCCGTGACGACGCCGGGCGTGCCGGCCACCCCCGCCTGCCGCAGCACGGTGACGCCGGCGCCCCACGCGCCGATCGCCTTGGCGTGCCGCCAGCACTCCTCGACCAGGAGCAGCACGCGCGGATCCACGTTCGCCGAGTCGGCCGCGCCCGCCTTGGCGTCGCGGGCGGGCAGCGCGTCCGGCGCCGGTGCCGGTGCCCCGGCGACCAGGAGCACGTCGAACTCGACCGACCGCCCGGTGGCGAAGGTCCGCTGCACAGGCAGGTCACCGACCGTGCCGCCGTGCGGGGCGATCAGGAGCGGCACCATGCCGGCGGCGAACACCGCCCGCCGCACCTCGCCCACGTCGTCGAGGCGGGTGGGGTCCACGACGATCCCCACCATCCGGCCGTCGGCCGGCCACTGCCTGCCGACCTGCGACAGCGCGGCGCTGGGCGCGACGTCGGCGACCGGCACGGTGGGCTCCGGCGCGGGCAGGCCCAGGCCGGTGGCGACCTCGGCGCACAGCACCGGGTCGATGTTGGCCAGGCACCGGAGCTGGCGTTCCCTGATCGCCTGGTGGTAGCACTTGCCGAGCTCGAAGGTGTACGCGCGGATGATGTGCTCCTTCTCGACCGGCGACATGCTCAGCCAGAACAGGCGGGCCTGGCTGAAGTGGTCGTCGAACGAGACCGGGTTCGCGCGTACCTTGGGCGCCTCCGCAACCGTCACCGGCACGTCGACGAACGCGCCGTCGCCGGCACCCGCGGGGAACGGGTTGCCGCCGTCGAGGGAGTTCGGCCGGTACGGCGCGACGCCGGCGTGGACGGCCTGCTGGTGGAAGCCGTCGCGCAGCATGTCGTTGACCGGGGCGTGCGGGCGGTTCACCGGGATCTGCGAGAAGTTCGGCCCGCCCAGCCGGGTCAGCTGCGTGTCGACGTAGGAGAACAGCCGGCCCTGCAACAGCGGGTCGTTCGTGACGTCGATGCCCGGCGGCAGGTGGCCGGGGTGGAACGCCACCTGCTCGACCTCGGCGAAGAAGTTCGTCGGCGTCCGGTTGAGCGTCAGCCTGCCGACGGGCTGCACCGGCGCCAGCTCCTCGGGCACGATCTTCGTCGGGTCGAGCAGGTCGATCCCGGCGAAGGTCTCCTCGGGGGTGTCGGGGAAGACCTGGAGGCCGAGCTCCCACTCGGGGAACGCGCCGGCCTCGATCGCGTCGTACAGGTCCCGGCGGTGGAAGTCCGGGTCCACGCCGCCGAGCATCTGCGCCTCCTCCCAGGTCAGGGAGTGCACGCCCAGCTTCGGCTTCCAGTGGAACTTGACCAGCGCGGTCTCGCCGGCGTCGTTGACGAGCCGGAAGGTGTGGACGCCGAAGCCCTCCATCATCCGGTACGAACGCGGGATGCCCCGGTCGGACATGTTCCACATGGTGTGGTGCTGCGCCTCGGTGTGCAGGGAGACGAAGTCCCAGAAGGTGTCGTGCGCGCTCTGGGCCTGCGGGATCTCCCGGTCGGGGTGCGGCTTGCCGGCGTGGATGACGTCCGGGAACTTGATGGCGTCCTGGATGAAGAAGACCGGGATGTTGTTGGCGACGAGGTCGAAGGTGCCCTCGTCGGTGTAGAACTTGGTCGCGAAGCCGCGGGTGTCGCGGACGGTGTCGGCCGATCCGCGCGAGCCGAGGACGGTCGAGAAGCGGACGAAGACGTTCGTCGTCCGGCCCTTCTTGAGGAAGCCGGCCTTCGTCACGCCCTCGGCCGTGCCGTACGCCTCGAAGACGCCGTGCGCCCCGGCCCCGCGCGCGTGCACGACACGCTCGGGGATGCGCTCGTGGTCGAAGTGCGTGATCTTCTCGCGCAGGTGGTGGTCCTGGAGCAGGACCGGACCGCGCGGCCCGGCCTTGAGCGAGTGGTCGGTGTCGCGCAGCCGCGCCCCCTGCGACGTGGTGAGGAAGGCGCCCTGCTGTCCCTTGGCGGTCGTCGGGGCGCCGGTCGTCGCGCCGGTCGGCGTACGGGTCTCGGGGGCGCCCTGCTCGGCCTTGGGCGGCAGCGGGTCGTGCGGCGTGGTCGGCTCGTCGACGGTCGGTGGGGCGCTGCCCGGCGCGCCGGGCACCTCCGAGGTCAGGACGCCGGCCACCTTCTCGGCGGCGGCCCCCACGGCGTCCTTGACCGCCTTGACGGGCTTGCGGGAATCCATCTGGTGGTCCTTCCATGGAGCGGACAGGAGCAGGCCCCTGCGCCCCTACCCCCGGAACAGGGGACAAAAACGGATCGATCACCGGGAGATGGGCGACGTGCGTCTCTCCTGGGAGGCGCGCCTCGGCGCGCGCGGGCGGCGTCCCTGCGGCGGCGCACGCGGATCGCGAGCCGGCCTCTACGATTCGACGTATGGCGCTGCTGCACAAGGCGGAACTCCGTCCGACCAAACTCGAACTCCTGGCGGCGTGGCTGCCCGGCCGCCCGTGGTTCCGGGGAACGCCCGGCGCGGACGTCGTCCGGGTGGCGGCCTACCGCTTCGACGACCCGGCCGGCGAGGTCGGCATGGAGACGCTGCTCGTCAGGGCCGGCGACGGGCCGATCCACCAGGTGCCGCTGACGTACCGGGGCGCCCCCCTCGACGGTGGCGACGAGTGGCTGGTCGGCACCACCGAGCACTCGGTGCTGGGGCGGCGCTGGGTGTACGACGCGTGCGGCGACCCCGTCTACGCCGCGGCGCTGGCGGGCGCCGTGCTCGCCGGCACCGCTCAGGCGGAGGAGTACATCGAGATCGACGGCCGGATGGAGCACCGGCCGCGCAGCATGACCGTCACCAGCGCCGGCGCGTCCGGCGGCGAGGCGCCCACCGTGGGCGCGGTGCGTCAGGTGGTGCCCGACGACCCGACGCTCGTCGTCACGGACACCGTCGACCTGGTCGTCGTCCGTTGCCTCGGCGAGGGGAGCCGCCCGGAGGGGGCCGTGCTGACCGGCACCTGGGAGGGCCAGCCGGCCCCGCTGCCGCTGGCGTACGCCCGCCCGCGCTGAGCCCTCGCGCGCTGGGGCCCCCGCGCGCTGAGGTCCCGACGTCGACGGCGCTGCCACGCGGACGCCCGACCGTGGCGGCAGGGCGCCCCGGGGGCGCGATCTAGGCTGTCCACATGCCTGCTCCGCACCCGTTCGACGACCGGCTCGCCACCGCACGGGGCGGTACGCGGGCGCGGTGGCGGTGAGCCGCCCGCCCCTGCCCGGGCAGCGGCGCGGCCCGTCGACGGGCGCCGGCCGGGGGCGGACGAGCGTCGCGGAACGCTGCGCCCGGATCGCCGGGTCACGCCCGTTCGAGGTGGCCATCGTCGTGATGATCATGGCCAACGGGGTGGTGCTCGGCGTCGAGACGTACCCGGACCTCGGCGCCACGGGCCGTGCCCTGCGCTGGGTCGAGTGGCTCTTCCGGCTGGTCTTCGTCGCCGAGATCGCCGTCCGGGTGCTGGCGTACGGGCGCCGGCCGCAGGACTTCTTCCGGCACGGCTGGAACGTCTTCGACTTCCTGGTGACGGCGGCGATCTTCATACCCGGCCTGCACGGCGACCCGGCGCTGCTGCGCTTCGTGCGGGTCGCCCGGGTGCTGCGGCTGGTGCGCTTCTCCCCGGGACTGCGCACGATCGTGTCGGCGCTGTGGCGCAGCATCCCCGGTGTCGCCGGTTTCCTCGCGTTGGCCGCGGTGACCCTCTACGTCTACGGCATGGCGGGCTGGCTGATCTTCGGGGAGCGGTATCCGGAGCAGTACGGCGACATCGGCCGTTCGCTGCTGACGCTGTTCGTGCTGCTGTCGCTGGAGACCCTGCCGGACCTCATCGAGCAGGGCATGGCGGTGTCGCCGTGGACCCTGCTCTACTACGTCAGCTTCGTGATGATCACGGTGAACCTGCTGTTGAACATCCTGATCGCGGTCATCGTGAACTCGATGGAGGAGGCGCGCCGGCTGGAGATGACCGAGCGGCTGGCGCCGGACTACGACGAGGACGGCGACGGCGTGCCGGACGAGGTGGACCGGATCGCTATCACCCAGCGGCTCGACGACCTGCGGGCGGTCGTCGCCGAGCTGGAACGCGAGTTGCGCATCGACCGGGAGGACGGGCACGGCGTGCCCCGCCACCACCACGGCGAACGCACCGGCGGCCGGTAGGGCTGTACGCCGGGCACGCCGGTCGGACCGTCCGGGCCGGCGGGTCGGCCGGAGCCGCCGACCGTGCGCCGTCGCGCCGGGCATGTCCGGCGGAACGTCCGGACCGCCTGGTGACGAGCCGCCGCGCGGCCGGCCCCCGGTGCGGGGACCGGCCGCGTGGCGGTGGGTGGACGGGTCAGCCCCAGATGGCCGTGGCCCACTCCGGGTGGTCGACGAACGGGTTCCGGTTGCCCTGCCAGCGCTCGTAGATCCGCTGGTTGCGGCGCTTCTCGAAGGCGTCCGGCGGGTCGAGCTGGTTCCACTGCAGCAGCACGGACATCCGGCCGTGGTACGGCGCGCTGCCGTTGTTGACCGACTGGTTCAGCTCCAGGTCGGGCCAGCCGTCGGCGCCCTCGTACCGAATCGCCATGTACATGATCATGCGGGCCACGTCGCCCTTGACCGCGTTGCGCGGCTCCCACGAGTCGGCGTCGGTGTAGCAGCCCGGCGCCTCGGCGACGGGGCTGCCGCCGTTGTCGAAGTCCTTGTTGCCGCGCGTCGAGTTCACCGACACGTCGGTGGGCCGCAGGTGGTGGACGTCGGTGCCCGGGCCGGTGGCCGTGCCGAAGTCGCCGTGCGACTTGGCCCAGACGTGCTCGCGGTTCCAGTCGTCGACGCCGCCGCCGTTGCTGGTCTTGCTCTGCGACCGGCCGGTGTAGAGCAGGACGACGTTGTCGGCGTTCGCCGGGTCCTGGTCGGTGTCCCGCAGCGCCTCCCACACCTGGTCGTACGAGAGCCTGGTGTGCACCTTGATGATCGAGTGCAGGGAGCTGCGCAGCGCCGGGCCGGTCTTGCCGATCGCGCCGGCGTAGTAGGTGGAGTCGTACCCGTCGCCGGGCGCGGTGCCGGTCGGGCTCGGCGTCGGCGACCCGCTCGGCGTGGGCGACTGGCTCGGCGACGGGGTGCTGCCGCCGAGGCTCATCGCCGTCGGGCTCTTCAGGCCGCCGTGGCTGAAGTACGCGGTCAGCGTGCCGGTGGCGGTGACCCGCTGGCCGCGCAGGCCCGGGTTGGTGAGCAGCCCGAAGGCGCTCCGGTACGCGGTGGTGACCTGGACGTAGAGCATCCTGCTCGTGCCGGTCTCGGCCGCCGTGTCGGCGATGGCGATCGCGGTGTCCGAGGTGAAGCCCGACCGGAGCACGGTCGTGGCGCTGGTCGGCTGGCCGATCACGTAGCCGGTCACGGTCGCCGTCCGGCCGTCCTGCGTGGCGAGCGCCTGGGCCACGGTCAGGGTGGTGGCGGCGGACGCCACCGTCGTCGTCACCACCACGGGCGCCACCAGCACGACGGCCAGCGCGAGGGCCAGCGCGAGCCGGCCGGGCCCGAAGCGGGTACTGCTCTTCGTATTCATGGACAGCGATGCTAGTGGGGCGCGGGTGAACGCCGGGACAGCGGGAGCGCAACATTGCGGGTGCGACCCCGCCGGTCCCGGTCACGCCCGGGTCGCGCCCCGTGCGGTCCGTGCTGACCGGCCCGACCCACAGGTGCGGCCCACCGCCACCGACGGGGCCCGCTGTGGCGCCCGCACCAGGAAATTCACGCGCCGGGCCGCCCGGTCGCCGGGTGCCGGCGCGGTGGCGGGCGTAGGGTGGCGTGCGTGGATCAAGAGGACCGCATCGCCCTGTTCCTCGACTACGAGAACCTCGCGCTGGGGGCGCGCGACCACCTCGGCGGCGCGGCCTTCGACCTGCGCCCCATCGCGGACGCCCTGGCCGAGCGCGGCCGGGTGGTGGTGCGCCGGGCGTACGCCGACTGGTCGTACTTCGACGAGGACCGCCGGATGCTCACCCGGTCGCACGTCGAGCTCATCGAGATCCCCCAGCGCATGGGCGCCTCGCGCAAGAACGCCGCCGACATCAAGATGGCCGTCGACGCGGTGGAGCTGGCGTTCGAGCGCAGCTACATCTCGACCTTCGTCATCTGCACCGGCGACAGCGACTTCACGCCGCTGGTGCACAAGCTCCGCGAGCTGAACAAGCGCGTCATCGGCGTCGGGGTGGAGAAGTCGACCTCGGCGCTGCTGCCGCCCGCGTGCGACGAGTTCCTCTACTACGACCGGCTGGAGGGCGTGGACGTCGCCCCGCCGCGGGCCCGGCGCGGCCGTCCCGCGCGGCCGTCCGGCCCCGAGCTGCCGCCGGCGGAGCCGGAGCAGGAGCCCGAGACGCAGCCGGCGGCGGAGGAGGAGGCCGCGCGCGACGTGGACACGCTCGCCGTGCTGGTGGCGCAGACCGTCGCCGGCCTCCAGGGCAGCTCCAGCGGCGAGGTGACCGCCTCGACGCTGAAGCGCACGCTGCTCCGGAAGGACCCGACGTTCAGCGAGTCCGACTACGGTTTCCGCACCTTCGGCGAGCTGCTGCGGCACCTCGCCCAGCACAACGTCGTCGAGCTGGGGGAGGGGCCCGCCAAGGGCGACCCCGAGGTCTCCCTGCCCGAGCACGGCGACCGCGAGGTGGCGTTCGGGCTGCTCGGCTCGGTGGTGTCGGACCTGGCGGGCGACGAGGGGGCGGTGGCGTTGTCCGGTCTCAAGAACCAACTGCGCCGGGCCCGCCCCGACTTCAGCGAGAAGAAGCTCGGCTACCGCAGCTTCCTCCAGTTCTGCAAGGCCGCCGCCACCAGCGGCGTGGTCGACCTGCGGTGGAGCGCGGAGGCCGACGACTACCTGCTCACCCCCCGCACCGCCTGACCCGCGGCGCGAGCCGGCCCGCCGTACGCCTGCCACCGGTGCCCGTCGCCCGGGCGCCGCTCCCTCCTGGACGTTTGAAGTCCGCGCGGATCGGAGAAGGTGCGCTCGCGCGGGCAGAGCCGCCCGCCGGCTTCCGGGAGGTAGCTCATGACACGGATGGTGCGGGCGGCGGCGCTCGTCGGGGTGGTCGCCCTGGCGGTCAGCGGCTGCGGAGGCGTCGGGGGCGACGACGCGGGCGGGGGCACGGCCACCCGGGGGACCCTGAGCACGATGGGGTTCGGGCTGTCCGACGAGATCGCCGGCACGCGCGTCGACGCGTTCAAGCGCGACCACCCGGACGTCGACCTGAAGATCGTCGAGGGGGCCTTCGACGAGCAGCAGTTCCTCTCGGCGGTCGCCTCGGGCAACCCGCCCGATCTGGTCTACCTGGATCGCAAGCTGATCGGCACGTACGCCAGGCGCGGCTCCGTCCAGCCCCTGACGGACTGCGTCGAGAAGCAGGACATCGACATGGGGCAGTACCGTCCCGCCGCCAAGGAGCAGGTCACCCTCGACGGCACCGTCTACGGCATCCCCGAGTTCTCCAGCGTCCGGGTGGTCTATCTCAACGAGGCGCTGCTGCGGCAGGCGGGGCTGACCCCCGACGACGTCGACCTCGCGAACTGGGCGGGGCTCCCGGCGCTCAACGCCAGGCTGGCCGGCGTCTCCGGCGGCCGGCTCTCCCGCATCGGCATCGACCCGAAGATCCCCGAGTTCCTGCCGATGTGGGCCCGGGCCAACGGCGTCGACATGATCTCCGCCGACGGGACGAAGGCCAACCTCGACGACCCGAAGGTGGTCGAGGCGCTCACCACCGGCCTCAAGCTGATCCAGGACCAGGGCGGCTGGGGGAAGTTCAAGTCCTTCCGGGACACCTTCGACTTCTTCGGCGCGCAGAACCCCCTCGCCAGGAACCAGATCGTCGCCTGGCCGATGGAGGAGTGGTTCCTCAACCAGGCCGCCAAGAACACCCCGAAGGCCGAGCTGGTCGTCAAGCCGTTCGTCGACCGGCAGGGCAAGCCGGTGACCCTCTCCTCCGGGCAGGCCTGGGTCGTCCCCAAGGGCGCGAAGAACCCGGACGCCGCCTGCGCGTTCATGAAGAAGGTCACCGCCACCGACACCTGGGTCGCCGCCGCGAAGGCCCGCGCCGACGCGCGCAGGGCCGCCGGCCAGCCGTTCACCGGCGTCTACACGGGCAACGTCGCCGCCGACAAGCGGATCTTCGACGAGCTCTACCAGCCCACCGGCAACAAGCGCTTCGACGACGCGGTGGCCACCATCCGCTCGGTGCAGGACGCCGCGTTCGCCATGCCCGCCTCGCCCGCCGGCGCCGAGTTCGACAAGGCCTGGACGGACGCCGTCAACCGGGTCCTCGCCGGCCAGGCGCAGCCGGCGCAGGCGCTGGCCCGCGCCCAGCAGGAGGCGACCGCCGCCCTGGACAAGGCGTCGAGGTAGGCCCGGGGGATGGCCACCACCACCGTCCCCGCCCCCGCCGGCCGGCGGGGTCGCACGCCGCTGGCCCGGCGGGAGGCGCGCTGGGCGTACGTCTTCCTGGCGCCGTGGATCGTCGGGTTCCTGGTCTTCAACGCCGGGCCGATGATCGCCAGCGCCTGGCTCAGCCTCACCGAGTACGACGTGATCAACGCCCCGCGCTACACCGGCCTGGAGAACTACCGGGAGCTGATGGCCGACCCGATGGTGGCCCGCAGCCTGGGCAACACCGTCTACTACACCGTCCTGCACGTGCCGCTGGTGATGGCCATCTCGCTGGGGCTGGCGCTGCTGCTCAAGCGGGTGGGCCGGTTGCAGGGCTTCTTCCGTACCGTCTTCTACCTGCCGGTGATGACCCCGGCGGTGGCGGTCGGCATCCTGTTCCTGCTCCTGCTCAACACCCAGGACGGCCTGATCAACCGGGGCCTCGCGCTGGTCGGGGTCGAGGGCCCGAGCTGGACCACCGACCCCGACTGGGTGCTGCCCGGCATCGTCCTGATGAGCCTGTGGAGCCTCGGCTCCACCGTCATCATCTACCTGGCCGCGCTGCAGAACGTGCCGCGCGACCTGTACGAGGCGGCCAGCATCGACGGCGCCGGCGGCTGGGCCCGGTTCCGGCACGTGACGCTGCCGATGATCTCCGGTGCGCTGTTCTTCACCCTGATCGTCAACACCATCGCGTCCCTGCAGATGTTCACCGAGGTCTACACCATGTACTTCGGCAACCGGCAGACGCAGGGCTCGTTCAACAGCGACGCCGCCTCGTTCTACGTCATCCACCTGTTCCAGGAGGCGTTCCAGTTCCTGCACATGGGCTTCGCCTCCGCGATGGCCTGGCTGCTCTTCCTGATCATCCTGGTCATCACGCTCGTGCAGGTGAAGCTCAGCAACCGGTTCGTGTACTACGAGGGGGACCGATCGTGACGCGCGAGTGGGGACGGCGCGGCGCGGCCCGCGCGCGCCGGGCCGGGGCGGGCCGGTCGTGACGGCCGCCGTCGAGCGGACGGTCGCCGCTCCCGTACCGGCCACCGCCCCGCCGCCCGCCGGGCGCCGACCCGCGGCGGGGGAGGCGAGGCGACCGCTCTGGCAGCGGGCGCTGTTCGTGGTCGCGCTCGTCGGCGCCGCCGTGGTGTTCATGCTGCCGTTCGTCTGGCTGATCAGCGCCTCGCTGCGGCCCCGCGAGTACGTCTTCTCCACCGGGTTCCTGCCCACCCCGTTCGCGCCGGGAAACTACGCCGACGCGTGGGACGCCGTGCCGATGGTCACCTGGCTGCTCAACAGCCTGGTCGTCGGCGTCGCGGCGGCGGTCGCGGTGACGCTGTCCAGCGCGTGGGTGGCGTTCGGGTTCGCGTACTTCCGGTTCCCCGGGCGGGACCTGCTGTTCGGGCTGGTGCTGGCGACGATGATGCTGCCGTTCGCGGTGACCATGATCCCGACCTACCTGATCTGGTCGGAGCTGCGGCTGACCGACACGCAGGTGCCGCTGTGGGCGGGCAACCTGTTCGGCTCGGCGTTCTACATCTTCCTGCTGCGGCAGTTCCTGCTCTCGCTGCCCCGCGAGTACTTCGAGGCGGCCCGGGTCGACGGGGCGAGCTATCCGCAGCTGTTCTGGAAGCTGGCCTTCCCGCTGATCCGTCCCGCCCTGCTGGTGGCGTTCGTCTTCGAGTTCAAGGCGAGCTGGACGGACCTGATGAAGCCGCTGATCTACCTGCGCGACGAGGAGCTGTACACGCTGCCGCGCGGGCTGAAGGTGGTGCTGGACCGCTTCGGCTACGGCGGCGAGCAGCAGTGGGAGGTCGTGCTCGCCGGCAGCGTCATCGCGACCGTACCGATGCTGGTGCTGTTCTTTCTCGCCCAGCGGCACTTCGTCGAGGGCATCGCCACCACCGGGCGCAAGGGCTGAGCCGGCTCCGGACCGGCCCCGTGTCGCGGCACGGGGCCGGCCGGGCCGGTCAGGGGATCGTCAGGCCGTACGCGGCGAGGATCTCGGTGATCGGCTGGTAGTAGGTGGTGCCGCCGGTGGTGCAGTTGCCGCTGCCCCCGGAGAGGATGCCGATGATGGTGCCGGTGGCCGCGACGTAGAGCGGTCCGCCGCTGTCGCCGGGCTCGGCGCAGATGTTGGTCCGGATCAGGCCGGTGACGCTGCCCTCGGCGTAGTTGACGGTCGCGTTGAGCCCGGTCACCGAGCCGCAGCGCACCCCGGTGGTGGCGCCGCTGCGGCAGACGGCCTGGCCGACGTACGCGTTGCCGGCGCCGTAGACCGTCAGCAGCCCGGGGTGGGTGTAGACGGCGCTGGGATGGGCGATCCGGCTGGTGTAGCGGACCAGCCCGTAGTCGTTGCCGGGGAAGCTGGTGCCGGTCAGGGTGCCGAGGACGGTGGTCTGCGCGCCGTCTGCGTACCAGGTCGACGCGGCGGCGGCGCAGTGGCCGGCGGTGACGAAGTAGGCGGTGGTGCCGCTGCGGACGTTGGCGCCGAGCGAGCACCGCCCGCCGCCGCCGTAGACGGCCTGGCCGGCGGCGATGAGGACGCGCAGCCGCCCCGGCTCCCGGCGCAGCACCGCCCCGGCGCGCGCGGCCGTCGCCCGCAGGGCCGCCACGTCCCGATCCGACACGGTGTCGTCGACGGTCAGGGTCATCCGCCCGGTGGCGGGGTCGAGCCCCCAGGCGGTGCCGGCGGTGCGTACCGCCGCGAGCGCGGCCGCCGCGCGGTCGGGGTCGGCGTGGGCGGGCGCCGGCAGGCCGAGCAGCAGCGCGGCGAGCAGGAGCAGGGCGAGCGGGAACCGGCGCATCCGAACCTCCGATAGATCCGTCTCTGTCGATCCCGTACAGAATCCACCCGGGACCGCCGGGAGGACAAGCCGCGACCGGCGGGGCCCGCGCCGCCGGCCCGCCGGGGTGCGACGGCGCGGTCCCGGCACGCCGGTCGTGCCGGGACCGCGTCAGGTCACGCGCCGCGCACCCAGCCCACGGTGAACCGGGCGAAGACGATCTGGCCCGCGCCGATCTCGTAGAGGTTGCCCACCTCGCCGTTGGCGAGCACCGCCATCGTCGAGTAGCCGGCCGCCCCGGGGCGGACCAGCGCGCGGGCCGGCCAGGTCGCCCCGTCGTCGGTGGAGAGCCGCACCGTCAGGTTCTCCCGCGCCGTCGGGTGCGCGTTGTTGCTGAACAGCGCGGTACGGGTGCGCACCGGCGCCCCGTTCGCGCCGACCTGCGCCGGGGTCAGGTACGACAGCTCGTCGGCGTTGCACAGCGGGTCGGTCAGCGCGGCGCTGGCCGTCGCCGCCCCGAACGTGGCGCCGCCGTCGGTGGAGGTGGAGTAGTAGCGGTACCGGGTGCCGTTGTGCCGCATGTTCTGCACCACGGCTCCCGTGCCCCGCTCGACCGCCTTGCTCTCGTTGATGTTCGCCCCGGCGGAGCCGCCGCGCCGCCAGGTGCGGCCGTGGTCGTCGCTGTACACGTTGGCGGCGTGGCTGGTGCCGGCCGCGTCCCGGTAGGCGATCGGCTGCACCAGCCGGCCGCTGCTGGTCTGGATGCCGTGCCCCGAGGAGAAGAACACCTGCCGCCAGGCAGGGTCCTTGACCGCCGGGTTCAGCTCCACCGGCGCGCTCCACGTCGCCCCGTGGTCGGTGCTGGTGATGTACCGCAGGTGCATGCTGTTGGGGTCGCCGGCCGCGTTGCTGCCCGACGAGCCGGACCAGAAGCTGATGCCCGGGCGCGGGGAGTAGGTGTAGAAGCAGTAGACCGTGCCGGTGGTCCGGTCGACGAGCAGGCTCGGGTCGCCGACGCCCTCGCTGGTGGTCGGCGGGGCCAGGATGACGCGGGGCTGCTCGAAGGTGCGGCCGCCGTCGGTGCTGCGGGTCATGGCGAGCTGGATGTTGTTGGTGCCGCCGCCGAGGTCGTACGAGCCGTCGACCCGGGCGTCGGCGACGGCGATGATCGTGCCGTTGCCGGTGACCGCCATGCCGGGGATGCGGACGGAGGCGACGGTGCCGTCGTAGCGCCCGTTCGGGCCGTTCAGGCCGCGGATGACGGTGCTGGTGCTCATCAGCGTGGTGTGGTTGAGCCGCGGCGTGCCGGGGGCGAGGCCGCAGGTGGCGGTGCCCCGGTGGGTGGTGTCGAAGCCGGTGGCGGTCGTGCGCAGCTCGTACGCGGTGCCCGGCGGGACCGTCCAGTAGTGCAGGGTGTTGCCGCCGGCGGCGACGGTGCGCGTCCACGGCGACCCGGACCGCCCGGGCCAGGTGACGGTGAACGTCCGGCTGGTGGTGGTGCGGTTATCCAGGGCGAGCTGGAGGCGGCCGGCGGTGCAGTCGACGCTCACCAGCGCGGACATGCCGGTACCGCAGTGGAAGATGCCGCCGACCTCCTCGTCGAGCCCGGTCGGGGTGGTGGTGCGCAGCGTGTACGGGGTGCCCGGCGACAGGGTCCAGTAGAGCTCGTCGGCGGCGCCGGGGGCGACGGTGCGGGTCCACGGCGAACCGCTGCGGTCGGGCCAGGTGACGGTGAAGGTCTGTGTCGCGGAGCTGCGGTTGTCGAGCAGCAGCGTCAACCGGCTGGTGGTGCAGTCGGCGCCGACGGTGGCGGTCACACCGGCGGGCGCGGCCGACGCGGCCGGTGGGGCGGCGAACGTGCCGGCCGTGGCGGCGAGCGCCAGGGCGACGGCGAGGGTCAGGGATCGGGGCAGGGGCACGGGGGCACCTCCAGGGGACGGTAGTCGTAAGACGTACGACGTCCGATGAACGTAAGGGCGGTGCCGCGTCCGGTCAAGACATCGACGAAAAGTACTGCGCCCGCCGCCCCGGCCGACCGTCCCCGGTGGGCCGACCCGTCAGCGACGCGCGGCGGCGTGCCGGAGCGCGTCGAGCGGGGGGGCCGCGCGTCAGCGGCGCGCGGCCGCCGCGTGCCGGAGCGCGTCGAGCAGGCCGCGCAGGGCGGGCTGGTCCAGCGTGGACCCCCGCACCGCCGCGTGGATCGGGCGGGCCGGCCTCGGGTTGCGCAGGGCGCGCACGACCACGTCGGGGTGCGGGCTGTCCAGGCCGGTGCGCGGGACCACCGCCACCCCGAGCCCGGCGGCCACGAACGCCTGCGTGGTCGGGTAGTCCTCGCTCTCGACCGCCACGTGCGGGCTGAAGCCGGCGGCGCCGCACGCGTCCCGCACCACCTCCCGGCACGGGCCGGCGGGCTCGCTGCCCACCCACGGCTCGTCGGCGAGGTCGGCCAGGTCGAGCTCCCGCCGGCCGGCGAGCCGGTGCCCCCGGGGCAGGACGGCGAGGTAGGGGTCGTCGAGCAGGTGGACGAGGCGGAGGCCGTCGCGGCCTGCCGGGCCCCGGTGGTGCACCACGATGGCGAGGTCGGCCTCGCCCCGCTCGACGGCCGGCAGCGGGTCGTCGGGGTCGACCAGCCGCAGGTCGACGCGGACGTCGGGGTGGTCCCGGCGGAACCGGGCCAGCGCCGGCGGCACCAGGGCGGCGCCGGCCGTGGCGAAGTAGCGGACCGCCAGCCGCCCCGTGCGTCCGGCCCGCAACTCGGCCAGGGCCGTCTCGGCCTCGGCGAGGTGCCGGCCGATGACGGCCGCGTGCTCGGCCAGCAGCAGCCCGGCCGCCGTCGGGCGTACGCCCCGGCCGGAGCGTTCCAGCAGCGCGACGCCCGCCTGCCGCTCCAGCGCGGCGACCTGCTGGCTGACCGCGGAGGGCGTGTAGCCCAGGTGGGCCGCCGCCGCCGTCACCGACCCGCCGGTCACCACCGCGCGCAGCACCTGCATCCGCCGTACGTCAAGCATGTAGCTGACCTTAACAGTTGAGCAGAAACATTCACTTGTCCTGTCGGGCCGGCCGGGGCACGGTGGAGCAGGCAGACGGTCGACGACGGTGGAGGCGGCGATGGGCGGGGGACCGTGGGCGGTGGCGCGGCTGGGCGTACTGGCCCTGCTGTGGGGCTCGACCTTCCTGTGGACCAAGGTGGCCCTGGCGGAGCTGTCGCCCGCCCAGGTCACCTTCGCCAGGTGCGCCGTCGGCGCCGCCGCGCTGCTGGCCGCCTGCCGCTGGGCGGGGCACCGTTTGCCCCGCGACCGGGCGACGTGGGGCCGGCTGGTCGTGGCGGCCTTCTTCTGCAACGCCCTGCCGTTCGCGCTGTTCAGCCTCGGCCAGCGGACCGTCGACTCCGGGGTGGCCGGCGTGCTGAACGCGACCACGCCGTTCTGGGCGCTGCTGCTCGGCGTCGCCCTCGGAGCGGAGCGGGCGCCGCGTCCGGTCCGGCTGGCCGGCCTGTCGCTGGGCTTTGCCGGCGTGACTATGATCTTCGCGCCCTGGGGCCGGGCGGGCCTCGTCAGCGCGGACTCGCTCGCCCTCCTCGGGGCCGCCGCCAGCTACGCGGTCGGCTTCGCCTGGATGGGCCGCGAGCTGGCCGGCCGGGGCGTCCCCGCCATCTCGCTCTCGGCCGCCCAGCTCGTGGCCGCCACCGGGTGGAGCCTGCTCACCCTGCCCGCCGGCGGCCTGACCGTGCCCCGGCCGACCCCGTGGACCGCCGTCGCCGTCCTCGTCCTCGGCGTGCTCTGCACGGCGGTCACCTTCCACCTGACGTTCCGCGTCATCGCGGAGGAGGGCGCGACCAACGCCGCCGCCGTCGGGTACCTGCTGCCGGTGGTGTCCGTGGCGCTGGGAGCCGCGTTCCTGGGGGAGAGCCTGACGCTCCGCACGGTCGCCGGAATGCTCGTCGTGCTCGCCGGGGTGGCCCTGACGCGACGCGGGACGGCGCCGCCGCCGACGCCGGGGGACGAGGCCGCCACCCGGGCGCCCGGCGCCGCCCTCAGGGCAACGGAAGGGACAGGCCCCGGGCGTGGTCGGTGAGGGCCGCGCCGACCACTGTCGCCTCCAGCGGCAGCACCTCCAGGCAACGACGCACGGCGGCGGCCATCAGGGCGTTCGGCACCCGCATCGACAGCGTGCAGTGCGGCACCCAACGCCCCGGCTGGTAGTGCTCGACCAGCCCGATCCCGGCCTCGGCCAGCCGCCCGTGCACCCGCGCGTGGTGCGCGAGCAACTCGGCGGTGGGGGTGGGGCCCAGCCAGAGCACCCGGCCGACGAACTGACCGGCGTGCTGGAAGCTCAGCCGCAGCGGGGCGGCCACCACCGTGCCGCGCAGCGCCGCCGCCACCCGCTCCGGATCGAAGCGGGGCGCGACGGCGAGCGAGACGTGCGGCCGGTGCCGCTGCTCCAGCAGCGAGCGCATGCTCTGCACGCCCTCGGACTCCAACGCGTCCCAGAGCACCCGGATCCGTCGGGTGGCGTCGGTGTCCAGGTAGAGCTCCAGCGCTGCGACCACATGATCACTTTAGGACGCGGCGGTCAGGGCACGACGACGGCCCGACCCTCCAGCGTGCCGTCGCGCATCTTCCGGTACGCGACGATCGCCTCGTCGAGCCCGAAGGTGGTCGCCTTCGGCTTCACCAGGCCACGGGCGCCCAGCTCGAGCACCTCGATGAGTTCCGGCCGGCTGCCCCAGTAGGTGGTCTGGATGCTCACCTCGTACGGCACGGAGAAGAAGCCCACCGGCAGCGTGCCGCCGCCGATGCCGACGATGGTGAGGTCGCCGACGGTGCGGGCGGCGGCGGCGCCGAGCGCGAGGGTCGGGTCGGCGCCGACGAAGTCCAGGATCACGTCCGCGCCCCGGCCGCCGGTGGCCCGGCGGATCTCCTCGGCGGTGCCGGAGCCCGAGAGCATGGTCAGGTCCGCGCCGCACTCCTCGCCCAGCCTCAGCGCCTCCTCGCGGGTGTCCACCGCGATCACCCGCGCCGCGGTGGTGGCCTTGAGGATCTGCACGCCGACGTGGCCGAGCCCGCCGACGCCGATCACCACGGCGGTGCTGGTCGGGCCGAGCTTCGGCCAGGACCGGCGGATCGCGTGGTACGGGGTGAGCCCCGCGTCGGTCAGCGGCGCCGCCAGCACCGGGTCGAGCCCGTCGGGCAGCGGCACGACCTGCCGGGCCTGCGGCACCAGCATGTACTCGGCCATGCCGCCGTCCAGGCCGAGGCCGCCGCCCCCGCCGGGCACCGGCGCCCCGGCGGGGTTCTCGCAGTACGGGTCGACCCCCACCCGGCAGCGGGCACAGGTGCCGCAGCCCCACGGCCCGTACACGGCCACGGGCTGGCCCACCGTCAGCCCGGTCACCCCGTCGCCGAGGGCGTGCACCCAGCCGGCGTTCTCGTGGCCGAGCGTGAACGGCGGGTTCCAGGGCACCGCGCCGGCCTCGAAGTCGTGCATCAGGTGCAGGTCGGAGTGGCACGCCCCGGCGGCGCCGATTTTCACCACCACCTGCCCCGGGCCCGGGGTGGGCTCGTCGACCTCGACCAGTTCGGGTTCCGACTTCCAGTTCGGCAACCGCAGCGCACGCATGGCCGTCTCCTGTCCTCCGGTTCTCGCCTGCGGTTCCTCGCCTGCCCGCTCAGCACCAGGTCAAACGACCTCTGCCGCCCCCACGGGCGCCACCGGCATCCCGCGCGCGGGCAAGGGACGGTGCGGCGCGCCTGAGCAGTGGGGCGAAGGTTGCCGGTGGGGCGAGCGGGTCGATGGTCGGCGGGCATCAGGGCTGGCCGGTGGGACCAGGCTGGTCACCGGGGCGGGGCGGGGCGGGGCGGGGCGGGGCGGGGCGGGGCTGGTCGGGGTGGGGCGCTGCGCGGCGCGGGGCGGGACGTGCGGGTCAGCGCTCGTCGCCGCTGCCCGGGGAGCGCCCGGCGCGGTCGGGCGAGGCGTGGACGCCGTCGGGGGTGAGCTGGATGCCGGACGTCACCTGGGCGCCGGGCGCCGGGGGTCGCCCGGTCGGAACCGACGGCGACGCCCCGGGTCGACCGGTCGGCCGGGCGGTCGGATCGACCCCGGGGTGGCGGGTCGGTGTGCCGGATCCCGCGGGATGCTCGGGAGCGTCGCCCAGCACCTGGTCGCAGAGGCCGGCCACCTTGCCGCGGCCACCGGCGGCGCGGACGAGGTCGTCGAAGACCGGCTTGTCCAGGGCGCGGTCCGGATCGTCCCCGTCGGCCCGGTAGGCCCGGCACAGCTTCGCCACCGCCGCGTGCTGCTCCGGCGGGACGGCCACGGTGGAGCCGGGCGCGGCGGGCCGGTCCCCGGCCCCCGTGGGGGAGGCGGTCGGGGCGGGGACGGACGGAGCGGGCGCGGTGGCGGACCCGGTGGCAGGGGCCGGGGCGGGGCCGCGCAGCGGGCTTGGCAGCGTGCCGCCGGTGGCGGCGAACGCCACCCCGCCGGTGACGGCGAGGGCGGCCCCGGCGATCGCCGCGCGGATGCCGAGCCGGGCGAGCATCGGGGACCGGCCCCGCGCCGGCCCGCCGACGGGACTGCCCGCCCGGGCCAGCCGGTATGCCCGCACCGCCGCGTCCTCCCCGGCGAGCTCACCGGGAAGGGGCGCGGCCCGGACCGCGGTCAGCAGCGACGCGACCGGCCGCGGGACGTCCTGCGGGTCGACGACCGGACCGCCGAGCAGCCGCTCGACGGTTTCCTGGTCCATCCGGTGTGCTTTCATCTCGTGTCCCTCAGCGCCACCGGCCGTCGGGACGTCACACGGGCCGGGTGTGACGTCCGACAAACAGCGGGCCCGGGACGGTGCGCGGATGGCCCCCGGGGCGGGGTCAGCCCATGGTCTTGGCGCCGTCGATCGACTCGCGGATGATGTCGGCGTGCCCCGCGTGCTGGGCGGTCTCGGCGATCAGGTGCAGCAGGACGCGGCGGACCGACCACGACGCGCCCGGCTCGAACCAGGGCGCCTGCGGCAGCGGGTGGGTGGCGTCGAGGTCGTGCGTGGCGATCAGCTCGTCGGTCGCGGCGGCCACCTCGTCGTAGTGGGCGAGCAGCCCGGCCAGGCTCTCGCCGTCGGTCATCCGGAACTGCCCGGCCCAGTCGAGGGGCTCGCTGTTCATCGCCTCGGCGCCGCCGACCGCGAACCGCGCCCACCGCTGCTCGACCGTCGCCACGTGCTTGATCAGGCCGCCCAGGCACAACTCGCTGACCGTGCTGCGGGTGGCGGCCTGCTCGTCGGTGAGCCCCGCGACGGTCTGCCGCAGGAACCCGCGGTGCAGGCGCAGGGTCTGCGTCAGCTCGGCCCGCTCCCCGGTCAGCTGCTCGGACATCGTCATCCCCGTCACCCTTCTCCGGTCGTCCAGTCTGGAGTCACCCTAGGCCCTGCCACCGACAGGAAGACGCGGGGCGTGCGCCGGTTTGCGCCAGCGGTTGCCGATTCGTCCGGTACGGGGTTCAGTGAACTACATGGGTGTCATCAAGGTGGGCACGTCGTCCTGGGCGGACCAGATGCTGCTGCGCTCGGGCTGGTACCCGCGCCGGGCGAACACGCCGGCCGGCCGGCTCGGCTTCTACGCCGAGCGGTTCCCCATGGTCGAGGTGGACACCTCCTACTACGCGGTGCCCGTACCGGAGACGACACAGGGGTGGGTCGACGCCACGCCGGAGGGGTTCACCTTCGACGTCAAGGCGTTCAGCCTCTTCACCGGCCACCCGACGCCGGTGGCGATGCTGCCCCGCGACCTGCGCCCCGCCGGCGGCCCGAGTCGCGTCCGTTGGCGGGACCTGCCGACGGCCGCGTACGACGAGCTGTGGGACCGGTTCCGGGCGGCGCTCGAGCCGATCGCGGCGGCCGACCGGCTCGGCGCGGTCCTGCTCCAGTTCCCGCCGTGGCTGGCGCGCGGCGCCGCCGCCGAACGACGCATCGCCGAGGTGGCCGAGCGCTGCCGGCCGTGGCGGGTCGCCGTCGAGTTGCGACACGGATCCTGGTTCGACGGCACGGCGGCGCTGGAGACGCTGGGCTTCCTGCGGGAACGCGGCCTGTCGTTCGTCTGCGTGGACATGCCCCAGGGGCACCCGTCGTCGGTGCCGCCCATCCTGTTCGCCACGTCGGAGCTGGCGGTGGTCCGCTTCCACGGCCACAGCACCGCCTGGGAGACGGGGAACAAGCAGGAGAAGTTCCGCTACGCGTACGGCGACGAGGAGCTGCGCCGCTGGTCGGAGCTGCTGGCCGAGCTCGCCGGGCAGGCCGACGAGCTGCACGTGCTGTTCAACAACTGCTGCGGCGACCAGGCCCAACGCGACGCGGAACGGCTGGCCGGGCTGCTGGGCGTCGAGCCGGTGGGCCGACCGGCCCGGGCGCAGGCGGCGTCGTCCGCCTGACAGGTTTTCGCCGGGACCGGTCGGGTACCGCCGGGGGCGTCGACCGACGGGAGGAACCACCCATGAGTGAGCAGCGGCACGAGCGGTCCGGTGACGAGATGCCGGGCGTACCCCGGGACGCGGCGGCGCGCGAGACCCGGGAGGCGCAGGAGGCGCACGGCGGCAGCATGGCGCCCGGGCTGGTGGACGACACCGGGCACCCCGTCGCGCCGTCGCCCGGCGCCGAGGAGGACAGCACCGGCGGCTGAGCCGGAGGAACCGAGGCGGGCCCGGGGTGCAGCGTGGCTGCCGCCCCGGGCCGCCCTTATTCCGTCGCCCCGGCCGCGTGCCCTGCGACATGATCGGTCGGTGCCGGAATCGTCTCGCGCGCTCCTGCGTTGGCAGTTCGACCTGACCTGGCTTGATCTTTAACCTGTGCGGCGTGGCCTCGGGTTATTCGAAGTCTTCGTTTTCTGCGTGCCACCTTTCGATTTTGTCCTGGTCGCGGCGGTGA
>NZ_JBSGDY010000057.1:0-33618 GCF_053602615.1 Micromonospora sp. NPDC004336 | reverse complement strand
GGCTGACGGGCCCGCAGCCGCCGGGCCGTCAGCGGCGCGGTGGGCCTGCCCGGTCGACGACACCCGAGGGCACGGCCCCGAGCGTGTCCCGGCTGTCGGTGCGGGACGGGCACCTCCGTATGATGCTTGCCCTACGGCAAGTATTCCGGAGGATGAGCGATGGTGGAGGCACCGGGCCAGGTCTCGCGTGCGCTGCGGGCGGCGCCACCCGACCGGGTGGTGGAGGCGGCGGACAAGGCTATCCGGGCCGGTCTGGGCGCGTCGCGGACGGATGTGTTCATCGCCGACTACCGGATCAGCGGCCTGTGGCCGGTGCTGGATCCGGAGCTGCCCGACGGCGGCTTCCTCGCCTGCCACAGCATGGCGCAGCGCTGCTTCAGCAGCCAGCAGCCGGTGGTCGACTCCGACGAGGCGGGCCGGTGCCGGCTCTATCTGCCCCTGTCGGTGTGGGGGGAGCGGCTCGGCGTGCTGCTGGTCGAGCTGCCGGGCCCGCCCGGCCCGGACACCGTCGAGGTCGCCGCCGACATCGCCGGCGACCTGGCCGTGGCGCTGCGCGCGGCGGACCGGGAGACCGACCGGTACCGCCGCGTCCGCCGGCGCGAGCGGCTGAGCATGGCCGCCGAGATGCAGTGGGAGCTGCTGCCGGGCCGCAGCGTCAGCCACGGCGCGTTCGAGCTGGCCGGCCAGCTCGAGCCGGCGTACACGGTCGGCGGCGACCACTTCGACTGGTCCGTCGACGGCGACCGGCTCACCACGACGGTGCTCAACGGCTCGGGTATCGGGCTGGCGGCGGCGCTGCTCACGGCGGTCACGGTGAACGCGCTGCGCAACGCCCGGCGCTCCGGGGGCAGCCTCGTCGAGCAGGCGGAGCTCGCCTCCGACACGGTCTACTACCAGCACCGGGGCCGGCGGTACGTGGCGACGCTGCTGCTAGAGCTGGACACCGTGACGGGTCGGGTGCGGGCGGTGGACGCCGGTTCCCCGCACCTGCTGCGCCTGCGCGGTGGCACCGTCACGCCGATCCGGCTGGAGCAGCAGTTGCCGCTGGGCATGTTCGCCGAGTCCCGCTACGACGTGCAGGAGTTCGACCTGGAGCCGGGGGACCGGCTGTTCGTGGTCAGCGACGGGGTGTGGGCCGCCGACCCCGGTGACCAGGGCGCGTACGGCGAGCGGGCGATGGCACGGGCGATGCGCTCCACGCGGCTGCAACCGCCGGCCGAGGCGGTTGGTACGGTGATGCGCGAACTGCACGCCTGGCACGCGGACACCGACCTCGGCGACGACGCGGTCGTGGTCTGCCTGGACTGGCGCGGTTCGGGTGGGCGGGACGACGGGTGAGAGCCGTCGCCGGGCCCTCCGGGCACGAGCGGGACGATCGCAGGGGACACCTGGTGGAGCGACCTCCGGATCTCGCCGCGGCGATCGACGCCGCCGCCGAGGCGCTCGTCGGTGTGCTCGACTCCGCCGCGTCCCGGCACCACGTGGCGGTGTCGCCGACCCAGCTGCGGGTGCTGTCGCTGGTCAACAGCCGACCCGACACCAACGTCAACGGCCTGGCCGAGCTGCTGGACGTCGTACCCTCCTCGGCGAGCCGGCTCTGCGACCGGCTGGAGGCGACCGGCCTGCTGCGGCGCGTCGCCGATCCCCGGGACCGGCGGGAGGTGCGGTTGGTGCCGACCGCAGCGGGGGAGGCCCTGCTGCGGGAGCTGAAGGAGCGCCGCCACCGGGCGGTGCAGGCGGTGCTGGACCGGATGCCCGGGCGGATGCAGCACGACCTCCTGCTGGCGCTGCGGGCGTTCGAGCAGGCCGCCACCGCCGCCACGGCGGAGCCGGTGCCGGACTCGTCGGCCCGCACCGCCTGACGCGTTCTCGCCCAGCGCCCCGACCGGCCTTCTTCTTCCATCTAGTATCCTAGGATGCCTTAGCGGTGGTGACGGCCACGACACAGTCCAGCAGGCACCGGGGGCGGGCGCGCTCCTGAGACCGGAGGTGCCGGGAGCGGCCGATATAGTGGCAGCGCAGTCAGCCGGCCCGTGATCATCGATCACGGGCCGTGTCAGGCGACGGTCCCGTACCGGGATCGCAGTGGGGTGCCGGCGCCCGCCGGCCCGACAGCGCGTACGTGCCTCCGCGGCGCCCGTTCTCGACCGGGCGGCCGGAGCGTGCGGCGGAGGAGGTTCGGTGTCGCGTCGGCCGGCTCGCTCGGAGCATGCGGAGGCCGGCGCCGGCACGGGCGCGCCGGCCGCGGGGGACCGCGTCCTGACCCTGCCGAACCTGATCAGCTTCGTCCGGCTGCTCGGCGTTCCGGTCTTCCTCTATCTCCTGCTCGTCGCGCGCGCCGACGTGGCCGCGCTCGTGGTGCTTGCCGTCGGCGGCACGACGGACTGGGTGGACGGTTGGGTCGCGCGCCGGCTGCACCAGGTCAGCCGGCTGGGGGAGCTGCTCGATCCGGCCGCCGACCGCCTCTACATCCTCGCCACCCTGGTCGGCTTCACGGCCCGCGACGTGGTGCCCTGGGAGTTCACCGCGGCGCTGCTGGCCCGCGAGCTGCTCCTGCTCGGGTCGCTGGCGGTGCTGCGCCGCTTCGGGTACGGCCCGCCGCCGGTGCACTACGTGGGCAAGACCGCGACGTTCCTGCTGCTGGCCGCGTTCCCGGTCCTGCTGCTGGCCGCCGCGGTCCCGGGCGCGGCGACGGCGGCGGGTGCGATCGGCTGGGGCCTGGCGTGGTGGGGCCTGGTGCTCTACTGGGTGGCCGGCGCGATGTACGTGATGCAGGCGAGCCGGCTGATCCGGGCGGTGCGGGCGCGGGGAGCGTCGGCGTGACGGCCCCGCCGGGCCGGGACCAGGCCCGCTCCGACCGGGTGTACGCCCCGGACTTCCTCACCGAGTTGTTCCGCAACCCGCTGGATCCGGGGTACGCCGACGCGGCGGCCCGGCGCCGGGAGCGGCAGGCGCCGGCGTCGGGCTGGCGGCACTGGTCGGTGCGGTCGGTGAGTCTGGTCGTGGCGGTGCTGCTGGGGTTTCTGTTCGCGGTGGCGTACCGGCAGACGCTGGAGGCGGAGCCGGGGCGCAGCCAGGCCCGCTCGGGGTTGGTGGCGCAGATCAAGCAGCGGGAGAGCGAGACCGACCGGTTGTCGGAGCGGGCGGACCAGTTGCGGGCGGAGGTGGCGCGGCAGCGGGCCGCGGCGCTGGGCGGTTCGGAGGCGGCGCGGCTGCGCACGTTGGAGGCGGGCACCGGTCTGGGGCGGGTGCGCGGTGACGGTGTGGTGGTGCGGCTGGCGGACGCGCCGCAGAATCCGGACGCGGTGACGGGTAGGGACGTGGGTCCGTCCAGGGTCATCTACAGCGATCTGCAGGGGGTCGCCAACGACCTGTGGGCCGCCGGCGCGGAGGCGATCGCGATCAACGGGCAGCGGTTGACGGCGATGTCGACGATCCGGTCGGCGGGGCAGGCGATCCTGGTGGACTTCCGGCCGGTGACGGGGCCGTACGAGGTGTCGGCGATCGGGCCGGGGTCGATGCGGGACCGGTTCGAGGACAGCCGCAGTGCGTTGACCATGCGGAAGGTGGCGGAGGACACGGGGTTGTCGTTCGGGGTGCGGGAGGCGGAGGACCTCACCCTGCCGGCCGCTCCGGAGCCGCGGCTACGCTACGCGGAGCCTCCGGCGAGTGCGACGGCGTCGCCGTCGTCGGGGGTGGAGCGTTCCGCCAGTCCTCGGCCGTCCGGGTCGGGGACGGCTCCCAGCCCCTCCGGAGGTGGTCGATGATCGCGGTGCTGGCGTTGCTCGCCGGTGTGGTGCTCGGCGTGTGGCTCGATCCCACGGTGCCGGCGGGGTTGCAGCCGTATCTGCCGATCGCGGTGGTGGCGGCGTTGGACGCGGTGTTCGGTGGGGTGCGGGCGAAGCTGGACCGGATCTTCGACGACAAGCAGTTCGTGGTGTCGTTCATCTCGAACGTGCTGGTGGCGGGTCTGATCGTGTATCTGGGTGATCAGCTCGGGGTGGGCGGTCAGCTGTCGACGGGTGTGGTGGTCGTGCTCGGTGTGCGGATCTTCGGGAATGTGGCGGCGATCCGTCGGCACCTGTTCCGGGCGTAGGTTTGTGGCGATGAGCAGCGAGGAGCACACGGAGACGGGTACGGGTTGGCCGCAGCCGGCGGGTCCGGGGCGTCCGTCGGGTCCCGCGGGGGAGCCGGATCCGCGGCCGGACGCGCCGGATCCGGACGAGTTGAGCCCGTTGGCGCCGGAGCGGTCGGAGCCGCCTGTGTTGGAGCCGGGTGGTGACGAGGGCGCGACGGTGGACCTGGGGCGGGCCGCGGGGTCGGGTGGCTCGTCGGCGGGTGCGGGGCCGCGGCGGCGGCGGGTGAGTTCGGCCGGGGTGATGATCGCGGCGTTGTTGGCGTTGCTGGGGTTCACGCTGGTGGTGCAGTTGAAGTCGACGTCGACGGATCCGACGGTGGCGGCGACGCGGCAGGAGGACCTGGTCCGGATCCTGTACGACCTGAATTCGCGGGAGGTCCGGCTGCGGCAGGACATCGCGGCACTGGAGGAGAGTCAGCGGCAGTTGCGTTCGGGTGAGCAGGGGCGCAAGGCGGCGTTGGACGAGGCGACGCGGCGGGCCGACGAGTTGGGCATCCTGGCGGGGACGTTGCCGGCGACGGGTCCTGGGTTGGCGGTGCGGTTCGAGGCGGGTGAGAAGCCGATCTCGGCGTCGCGGGTGTTGGACGCGGTGCAGGAGTTGCGGGGCGCGGGCGCGGAGGCGATGCAGATCTCCGGGGGTGATCGGGCGTCGGTGCGGATCATCGCGTCGACGTATTTCCTGCAGGGGGAGAACGGGTCGTTGGTGGTGGACGGGCGTCGGTTGACGGGTCCGTTCACGATCACGGTGATCGGTGATCCGGCGACGATGCGTACGGCGTTGAACATTCCCGGCGGGGTGGTGGCGTCGGTGACGGGCGACGGCGGTAAGTTGATCGTCGAGGATCGTGAGGCTGCCGAGGTTTCGGCGCTGCACGCGCCGATCAAGCTGGAACACGCCCGTCCGGTCTCCTGACCGGCGCGGCTCGCACCGGTGGTGTCCGGTGCGCCGATGGTGAAGGACGCGTCTGGTGATTCCTGAGGATCTGCGGTATACCGCCGAGCACGAGTGGGTGTCGGGCGGTGGCGGCGGCCCGGTGCGGGTCGGCATCACCCACTTCGCGCAGGACGCCCTGGGTGACATCGTCTATGTCCAGCTGCCCGAGCCGGGTGCGGTGGTGGCGGCCGGTGAGTCGTTGGGTGAGATCGAGTCGACGAAGAGTGTGTCGGAGATCTACGCCCCGCTCGGTGGCACGGTGGCGGCGCGCAACGAGGCGCTCGGCGACACTCCCGAGGTGATCAACACTGACCCGTACGGTGCGGGTTGGCTGGTGGAGATTACTCCGGATGATCCGGCGGCGGTCGACGGGCTGCTGTCGGCGGACGCGTATCGTGAGCTCACCGAGAGCTGAGTGCGTCCCTGCCGGGCGTGGTGGCTGTGTCCGCGCGTCCGGTTGCCCTGCATTTCGGCGCTGGCTAGGCTCGCCCAGTCGACCGAGAACCCAATAGTTGAGCGTTGCGGAATTGCCTTTCCGGGCACGGGGAGCCAGCCGCCGGGTGTTGGAGTGCCCGGCGGCCAGACCCGCCATTACCCTGACGCCGACCGAACAGATCCGTGAGGTGGTCCCATGACGCGCCCAGACGACGAGTTCCCCCCGCTCGACGTCACTTCGACGCTCAATCTCGGTTCGCTCGACGAAGTGCTGGAGGGGCCGGACACCGATGTGGTGCCGAGCCGGATGTCCGGTTCGTTGCCGCCGGGGATGGCGCTGCTGGTGGTTCGCCGGGGTCCGAACGCGGGTGCCCGGTTCCTGTTGGACCATGATGTGACGACGAGTGGCCGGCATCCGGACAGTGACATCTTCCTGGACGACGTGACGGTGTCGCGGCGGCACGCGGAGTTCCACCGTGACGGTGGGACGTTCACGGTGCGGGACGTGGGCAGCCTGAACGGCACGTACGTGAACCGGGAGCGGGTCGAGGCGGCCACGTTGAGCAATGGCGACGAGGTGCAGATCGGCAAGTTCCGGGTCGTGTTCATCGCCGGTCCGCGCCCGGAGGAGGAGGCCGGCCGGGGGTGAACGAGCCTGCGGCCTCCACGCCGCCCGGGGCGGCCCGTGCCCGACCGTTGATGAGCATCGGTGAGGTGCTGGGCCAGTTGCGGGTGGATTTTCCGGACGTGACCATCTCGAAGTTGCGGTTTCTCGAGGCCGAGGGCCTGGTGGAGCCGCAGCGGACGGCGGCGGGTTACCGGAAGTACAGCTGGGACGATGTGGCGCGGTTGCGGTTCGTGTTGACCGCGCAGCGGGACCAGTATCTGCCTCTGCGGGTGATCCGTGATCAGTTGGCGCAGTGGGACGCGTCCGGGGAGTCGCCGGGTCGGCAGCGGCCGACGTTGGTGGCGGTGGGTCCGGGTGGCGAGGTGCCGGGGCGGTCGTCGGAGGAGCCGGCCGAGTCGCCGCAGGTGCGGCTCGGCCGGGCGGATCTGGTGGCGCGTAGTGGTATCGACGAGTCGACGTTGGGTGAGTTGGAGCGGCTCGGTGTGTTGGTGTCGGATCCGCCGGGTTGGTACGACGGCGATGCGTTGATCATCGCGCGGGCGGTGGCGGGTCTGGCGGCGTACGGGTTGGAGCCGCGGCATCTGCGGGGTTACCGGACGGCGGCGGATCGGGAGGTCGGTCTGTTCGCGCAGTTGGTGGCGCCGTTGGCGCGGCAGAGTGATCCGGCTGCGCGGGCGCGGGCTGCGGAGACGGCGCGGGAGTTGGTGGCGTTGTCGCAGCAGTTGCATTCGGCGTTGGTGCGGGTGGGGTTGCGGTCGACGTTGGGTCGGTGATCCGGCGGGGTCGTGGGGAAAGATCTGCCCCGGGAAGCGTGTCGTAGGCTTGCCGGGGTAACCCCTTTCTGGCGCGGGCGTGGTGCAGGTAGCGCATGGGACGGCCGTGTCGCGGTCCGTGTACCGTGCAGGGAAGGGCGCGGTGCGGCGTAGGTGACAACGACACGGAGGCGGCGGTGCGCGAGCTGAGCGTGGTCGGAGTTCGGGTGGA
The DNA here is from genome assembly GCF_053602615.1 of Micromonospora sp. NPDC004336. Lineage (NCBI taxonomy): Bacteria > Bacillati > Actinomycetota > Actinomycetes > Micromonosporales > Micromonosporaceae > Micromonospora > Micromonospora sp. NPDC004336. The sequence goes on along the minus strand of NZ_JBSGDY010000057.1, from coordinate 26,499 downwards.
GCTGCCCAGCAACCAGCCGATCGTCCTGCTCAGGGAGGTCGAGGGGGACCGCTATCTGCCGATCTGGATCGGCGCGGTGGAGGCGACGGCGATCGCTTACGAGCAGCAGGGTGTCAAGCCGGCCCGGCCGCTGACCCACGATCTTCTGCGGGACGTGTTGGCGGCGTTGAAGGCGCCGTTGCGGGCGGTGGAGATCACCGAGCTGAAGGAGAACGTCTTCTACGCCGATTTGTTGATCGGTGACGGGGTGCGGGTGTCGGCCCGGCCGAGTGATTCCATCGCGTTGGCGTTGCGGGTCGGTGCGCCGATTCGTTGTGCCGAGGAGGTCCTCAGCGAGGCGGGGATCGTGATTCCCGACGAGCAGGAGGACGAGGTGGAGAAGTTCCGCGAGTTCCTGGAGCAGGTGCGTCCGGAGGATTTCGCCGGCTGAGGTTCGGTTCTGCCTGACTGGTTCCCGGCGGGCGTCACGTTCGGTGATGCTTCGGCGCGGTGGTGATCTTCGTTGTCGTGGCGGCGGCGTGTCGCGACGGTTGTTCCGGGGCAATTTCCGACGGCGGCGATAGGGTTGCCGTGTCGAGGGGTGCACGTCCCGGAAACGACGTGTCACCGCACTGGCGGGGAGGTTGTCCGGATGCACGAGCCGCGAGATCACGATCCGGGTACGGAGCTGGACGAGCCGGGTGTGGCGTCGCCGGGGTCGGCGACCGAGGGTGACGACGCCGTGGGCTATCGAGGTGTGACGGCCTGCCACGCGGTGGGGATCAGCTATCGCCAGTTGGACTACTGGGCGCGTACGGGGCTGGTGGTGCCGAGTGTGCGGGACGCGTCGGGTTCGGGCACGCAGCGGTTGTATTCGTTCCGGGACCTGGTGGTCCTGAAGGTGGTGAAGCGGCTGCTGGACGCCGGGGTGTCGTTGCAGAACATCCGTAAGGCGATCGAGGCGCTGCGGTCCCGTGGGGTGGGTGACCTGGCGGGCATCACGTTGATCTCCGACGGCACGACGGTCTACGAGTGTCGGTCGCCGGAGGAGGTGGTCGACCTGTTGCAGGGCGGCCAGGGGGTGTTCGGCATCGCGATCGGCGGGGCGTTCAAGGAGATCCAGGGGTCGCTGTCGCATCTGCCGGCGGAGCCCGCGACGTCCGCGCCGGCGCAGTCGTCGGCGACGTCGGCGGGGGATCCGGTGGGCGACGAGTTGGCGGCGCGGCGGGCCCGGCGGCGGGCGGGCTGAAGCGGGGCGGTGTTCGTGGCGGTGGCCGGGCGCCGGTCGTATTCGCACCGGTGGAGGGATCGCTGTCCATGATCGATGCCGGTTTGCCGGGCGCCGAGGAGGCCACGTTCGTCGCGGCGGTCCGCTCGGGCGACACGGCGCGGTTTGCGCGGCTCACGGAGCGTCACCGGCGTGAGTTGCAGGTGCACTGCTACCGGATGCTCGCGAACTACGAGGACGCCCAGGACATGACGCAGGAGACGTTCCTGCGGGCGTGGAACAAGCGGGAGTCGTTCAGGGGCCACGCGGCCCTGCGGACGTGGCTGTACCGGATCGCGACGAACGCCTGCCTCGACTTCCTGGAGAAGCGCAACGACCGTACGCCCGTGACTGTCGAGCTGCCGGGCGGGGGCTCGGAACTGCGTCACCTGCAGCCCTACCCGGACCGGATGCTTCCGGAGGACCCGCAGGAGTCGGTGGTGGCGCGGGAGACGATCGAGCTGGCGTTCATCGTCGCCGTCCAGCACCTGCCGCCGCGGCAGCGGGCGGTGTTCGTGCTGCGCGACGTCCTGGGGTGGCCGGCGTCGAAGGCCGCCGACGCCCTCGAGCTGACCGTCGCATCGGTGACCAGCGCACTGCAGCGGGCGCGCGTGACGATGCGCGAGCAGCTGCCCGGCCGCCGCCTCGACTGGCGCAGCCCCGCCACGCACGAACTGTCGAACGACGAGCGTGCCGTGGTGAGGTCGTACATGGACGCTCACGAGCGCAACGATCTCGACGGGCTGACGGCTCTGCTGCGCGACGATCTGCGCTTCGCGATGCTTCCCGAGCCGGGCACCTTGGTCGTCACGGCCAAGGATGCGGTGGAGGGCTGGGTCTCCGGTGGGCTCTTCCGGCCCGGCTACGACTGGCGCTGTCTGGCCACGACGGTCAACCGTATGCCTGCGGCCGCGCTGTATCTCCGCACCCCCGACGACCGGGAGTACCGGCTGTTGAACATCGCGGTCCTGCACATTGTGGACGGGAAGGTCGCCGAACTCACCGGGTTCGAGGCCGCCGGCAAACCGTGGCTGGGCCTGCCCCCGACACTGTGATCACACATGTCCGCGGCGCCGTCGGATCCGGCCGCACGGGCCGCCGTCGCCGGAACCACCCCGGGAGGGGCACCCGGACCGGCTGAATCCCGGCGCGGCAACGCGCACACCGCCGCCCCGCCGGCGTTACCGGCGGGGCGGCGTCATGCGGGAACGATGTGGGCCTGGCCCTACCGGCCGGGGATCTGGGCCGTGCTCATCGCCTCGTCTGGTATCGGGTCAGCACTACGCCGCCGGGAAATGTCCGCGTCTCGACCAGGTTGAGGTTGACCCAGGTGTCCAGCGCGGTGAAGAACGGCGTGCCGCCGCCCACCAGGACCGGGTGGGTGACCACGACGTATTCGTCGATCAGCCCGGCCCGCATGGCCGCCCCGGCCAGCGTCGCGCCGCCGATGTCCATCGGGCCGCCGTCCTCGGCCTTGAGCCGGGTGATCTCGGCGACCGCGTCGCCGGTGACCAGGCGCGCGTTCCAGTCGACCTTGTCGATCGTCGAGGAGAACACCACCTTCGGCATGTCCCGCCAGAGGCGCGCGAACTCGATTTCCGCCCGGGTGGCGTCGGGCCGCTGGTCGCCGGTTGGCCAGTGAGAGCTCATGTTCTCCCACAGCTTGCGCCCGTACAGCGTCAGCTCGCTGGCCCGCATCTGGTCGTACCACCACTGGAACAGCTCGTCGCCCGGCGACGAGTCCGGTCCCTCACCCCCGCTCCAGCCGATGTCGTCGCCGGGCGCGGCGATGTAGCCGTCCAGGGTCAGGTTCATGCCGAAGATCAGTTTCCGCATCGTGCCAGCCTTCCGTGAGTGGATGCCACGTACAGACGGGCGCGGTGCGGAAAGCTAATCGGTGCGCGAGGACCCCGGCTCTCGTCGGGGCCCGCTGCGGTGGCGGTGGGCGGTTTGCCGGCTGCGCCGGTTCCGGTGACCGCTTCGCCGGGGCGGATGTGACAGGTCGGTGTCACGGGTTGGGTTGCGGTGACACGACACGCCCGGCTTTTTTGATGTTTCGTGCGGTGACGCTGCGTCCTCGTCCGGTGGTCCGTCGGTGGCGAGGGGTGGGGTGTCGGCGCCCCCCGGCGGGGCGGGTGGGCGCGGCGGCGGCGCCCCGGTGCGCGCCGCCGCCGGGGCGGGGTGTCCGTGGTGGTCAGTGGCGGCTCGGCGCCGGCGTCGGGTGCGGCGGGCCGGCCGCGCCGTCCGGATCGGGCGGCGGCGGTGCCGCCGCGGACCGCCGAGTCACGGAGCGTGTCCATTTCTTGGCACTCGGTGGCAGAGGCGACGCTCGACCGCTACTTTCCGTGTGCGCGCACGTCGGGAAACCGACAGGTGGGCGGTGACCGGATCGACACGACGCGCTATGGTCCCACTCGCGGTTCCCCTGACGCGGTGTCACTGCACTGTGGACGACGCGTGTCCGTGGGGCCGCCCACCCCTCCGCGCCGACCCCGCGCGAATCCCCTCTCCAGCGGAAGGAACGACCGTGACGGTTACGGAAGAAGCCGCCCCCGCCTCCCACTACGAGCGCATCGGTGGCGCCGCCTCGGTGAAGGCCGCCGTCGAGCTGTTCTACGACCGGGTGCTCGCCGATCCGGAACTCGCCGGCTACTTCACCGGTGTGGACATGGTGGGTCAGCGTCGGCACCTGGCGCTGATGCTGACGGTGGTGCTCGGCGGGCCCAACGAGTACGCCGGGCGCGGCCTGGCCGAGGCGCACCAGCCGCTGCGCATCACGCCGGAGCACTACGCCATGGTGGGCGGGCACCTGACGACGACGTTGACCGAGCTGGGGGTCCCCGCCGACGTCGTCGCCGACGTGCAGGGCGTGCTCGCGCAGGTGCGCGACCAGGTGGTGGTCGGCGGCGACGGGGCGGACGCCTGAGCGTGGACGCCGCCCGGCTCAAGCAGAGCTGGTCCCTGGTCGCCGCGCACGGCGACCAGGTGCCGCTCTACTTCTACTCGACGTTGTTCCTGGCCCACCCCGACATTCGGCAGATGTTCCCCACGAACATGGCGGGGCAGCGGGACCGGCTGGTCACCGCGCTGGGCCACATCGTGTCCCACGTGGACCAGGTGGACCGGCTGGCCGGGTTCCTCACGGACCTCGGCGCCGATCACCGCAAGTTCGCGGTGCGGGCCGAGCATTATCCGGCGGTCGGCGGGGCGTTGCTGGCGACGCTGCGGCACTTCCTCGGCGACCGGTGGACCGAGGAGCTGGCCCAGGACTGGGCGGCCGCGTACGGGCTGGTGTCGCAGGTGATGATCGACGCCGCGCAGGCCGCGGAGGCGGTGAATCCGCCGTGGTGGGTGGCCGAGATCGTGGGCCACGAGCGGCGGGGCTTCGACGTGGCGGTGGTGACGGTGCGGCCGCAGTACCTGCTGCCGTTCACTTCGGGCCAGTCGATCGGGGTGTCGCATCCGGCGGTGCGGTCGTGGCGGTACTACTCCCCGGCGAACGCGCCCCGGGGGGACGGTACGCTGGAGTTGCACGTGCGGGCCGCGCCGGGCGGGGCGGTGTCGTCGCGGCTGGTGTACGGGTGCACGGTCGGCGACCAGGTCCACCTGGCGGCGCCGGTGGGTGACGGGCTGACCCTGCGGTCGGCGGGGTCGGCGGATCTGCTGCTGCTGGCGTCGGGCACGGGCTGGGCGCCGGTGAAGGCCCTCGTCGAGCAGGTCGCGGCGGAGGGTTCCGGGCGCACGGTCGACCTGTACGTGGGGGCCCGCTCGCGCACCGAGTTCTACGACAGCGACGCGATCGACAAGTTGGCGTCGTCGTTCGCGTGGTTGACGGTGACGTACGTGGTGGGTGCCGACCTGCACCGGCCGGGTGAGGTCACGCATCCGGTGGACCGGGCGTTGGCCGACGGTGACTGGCGGGCCCGGCACGTGTACGTGTGCGGCTCCGACGAGGTGGTGTCGCACTCGGTGGCGGCGCTGTCGCGGGCCGGTCACCACGCGGGCCGGCTGCACCACGAGGGGCTCGGCCGGCACTGGTACGGCCCCGCGTGGCGGACGGCGGTGGAGCGGGCATCAACTCCGGACGAATCGGCAGGTCCCAGGTGAAGCTTGCGAGCCCCGCAGTCGCGAACGAGAGGCGGTTCCGGTGAGCGCGAGGAGTGAGCTTGCGAGCCCCGCAGTCGCGAACGAAAGGCGGTTCCCGTGAGCGCGAGGAGTGAGCTTGCGAGCCCCGCAGTCGCGAACGAGAGGCGGTTCCGGTGAGCGCTGACCAGGTCAGCAGGTATGAGGGCGGGCACGTCTCCGGCGGCGCGCAGGTGCGGATGACCGCCGACCGGGTGCGCCGGTGGGAGTTCGGCGCGGCTTCGTTCGCCCGTCGTGGGTACGACAACGCCGACGTGGACCGGTTCCGGATGCAGGTGGCCGACGAGTTGGATCTGCTCTCGGCGCAGGTGGCGAACCTGCGGGCGGAGAACGAGCGGCTCAACAACCAGTTGGAGCTGCACCGGCACGGGGTGCTGCCGAGCGCGCCGGCGGCGGTGCCCGCGGCGAAGGAGGTGAATCTGCTGTCGGCGGCGCAGCGGGAGGCCGAGCAGATCATCGCCCAGGCGCACGACTATGCGCGGCGGGTCGCCGAGTACGCCCGGACGCAGTACGAGAGTTACGTGCGGGCGGCGGCGGAGGAGGCGCGGCAGGAGGCGGAGCGGGTGGTGCGGGACTACCGTGCGGCGGCCGGGGCGGACTTCGACGACGGGGTGGCGGCCCGGGAGGCGTTGCGGATCTACGGCGAGATGATGATCTCGCACATGCGGGCGGCGGCGCGGCATCTCGACGACGGCACGGAGCAGTTGGCCCGGACGATGGAGCGGTTGACGGGTGCGGGGTCGGCCGTCGGGGTGGGCGCCGGGCAGGGTGCGCTGCCCCGCCACCAGCAGCGGTGAGCGGTGGCCGGCCCGCGACGAGGCGGGCCGGCCACGGGCGCGCACCGGGGCAGCGGTGTCACCAGGGCAGTGGCTGCCCGTCCCGGAAGAACCCGCCGGTGGGGCCGTCGTCGGGGATCCGTACGGCCCACAGGACGCTGGCGGCGCCCTGGGCGGGGGTGCGCGGGGCGGTGGGTCCGCCCATGTCGGTGGCGACCCATCCGGGGCAGACGGAGTTGACGAGGACGCCGTCGGGGGCGAGCTGCGCGGCGAGCAGCCGGGTCAGCGCGTTGAGGGCGGCCTTCGACATCGCGTACGCGGGGGTGGCGGCGTGCATGTCGGTCAGTGAGCCGCTCTCGCTGGAGACGTTGACGATGCGCCGGCCGGGGCTGTGGTGGCGCATCAGCGGCGCCAGTGCCTGGCTGACCCGCCAGGCGCCAATGGCGTTGACGTCCAGGGTGTCGCGGACGAGGTCCAGGTCGGCGCCGAGCGGGTCCTGCCAGGTGTCGTAGTTGACGGCGGCGTTGTTGACCAGGACGTCCACCCGGCCGTACCGGTCGCGCAGCCGCCCCGCGAAGCGGGCGACGCTGTCGGCGTCGGCGACGTCGAGCTGCTCGACGCTGGCCTGCGCGGGGAGATCCCGGGCTGCGGCGCGGCCGCGAGCGGGGTCGCGGACGGCGAGGACCGTCCGGTAGCCGTCACGGGCCAACTGGTCGGCGACCGCCTTGCCGATGCCCCGGTTGGCGCCGGTCACCACGGCGACCGGCGTCGTCTTCGTCGGTTCCTTCATGATCGGGAAGTGTGCCAGCCCGGCGTCGGCCGGTCGTGGCGGACCACGGCGGATGCCAGCTGCGGTTGGCGGGTCAGCGGGCGGTCGTGGCGGCCACGGCGTCGGCGATCGGGGTCTCGCCGCCGACGAGTTCCAGGATCAGTCCGGCGGTGCGGGGCGCGTAGAGCAGGGCCACCAGCACGCGGGCGACGTCGGTGCGGGTGACCGCGCCGGCGGGCGCGTGCCGGGCGAGGGTGATCCGCCCCGTGGGCGGGTCGTCGGTGAGCCGGCCGGGTCGCAGCACCGTCCAGTCGAGGTCGCGGCGGGTGAGGTCGTCCTCGGCGGCCTTCTTGGCCCGCAGGTAGGCGGCGAACACCTCGTCGGTGCCGGCGGGCGGCTCGTCCTCCACGCCGACGGAGGAGACCAGCAGGTAGCGGCGGACTCCGGCGCGTTCGGCGGCGTCGGCGAGCAGCACGGCGGCGCCCCGGTCGACGGTGTCCTTGCGGGCGGCGCCGCTGCCGGGACCGGCGCCGGCGGCGAAGATCACCGCGTCGGCGCCGTCGAGGTGGCCGGCGAGTTCGTCGACGCCGACGTGTTCCAGGTCGGCGACGAGGGGGTGGGCGCCGGCGGCGGTGAGCGCGGCGGCGTGGTCGGGGTTGCGGATGAGACCGACGGCGGTGTCGCCGCGCCCGGCGAGTTCCCGGTGGGTCAGCTGGGCGATCTTGCCGTGGCCTCCGGCGATGACGACGCGCATACCTGCCAACCTAGTCGCCGCCGGGCGGCGGTGTCCGGGGTCGCCGGTGTTCGCCGGGGGCCGGGTCGCTGAGGCAGCATGGACGGGTGACGGAGACGATCGACGCGCTGGCCGGCCTGGTGGCCGGCGGTGGTGTCGTGGTGTTGAGCGGCGCGGGCCTGTCCACCGAGTCGGGCATCCCGGACTATCGGGGACCCAGCGGGGCGGCGCGGCGGCACACCCCGATGACGTACCAGGTGTTCACGCGGGACGCGCAGGCGCGGCGGCGCTACTGGGCGCGCAGCCACCTGGGGTGGCGGGTGATCGCGCGGGCGGCGCCGAACGACGGGCACCGGGCGGTGGCCAGACTGCAGCGCGGTGGCCTGGTCGACGGGGTGATCACGCAGAACGTCGACGGTCTGCACACCGCGGCGGGCAGCCCGCGGGTGGTGGAGCTGCACGGCCGCCTCGACGAGGTGGTGTGCCTGGACTGTGGCAACCAGACGTCGCGGGAGGAGCTGGACCGGCGGCTGCGGGAGGCCAATCCGGGGTTCGACGCGCGGGTCGCGGCGGTGAACCCGGACGGCGACGTGGATCTCGCCGACGACGCGGTGGCCCGGTTCCGCACGGTCGACTGCGCGTTGTGCCGCGGCGGCATGCTCAAGCCCGACGTGGTGTACTTCGGTGAGACCGTGCCGGCGCCGCGGGTGGCCCGCTGTTTCGACATGGTGGAGCGGGCGCGGCTGCTGCTGGTGCTGGGGTCGTCGTTGACGGTGATGTCGGGTCGCCGCTTCGTGCTGCGGGCGGCGAAGCTCGGCATACCGGTGGTGATCGTCAATCAGGGGCCGACGCGGGGCGACGGGTATGCGGCACTGACGGTCGACGCGCCGCTGGGTCGGTTGCTGCCGGCGCTGGCCGACCGGACGGTGGGGGTCGCCGGTGCCGGCGACGCGGAGCAGGTGTCGGCGGGGCTGACGGCGGCGCGGTGACCGGCGGCCCCCACCGTCCGGTCGCGGCCGGGGCGGGCACGGCGGGTCGGGGAGGCCGGCGTCGTCCGGGGCGCTGGCGGGGACGGGCGTCGGCCTGGGCCGCCGGGTGGCGGGGTGCCGTGCGCGGGTGCGGACAGCGGGCCGGCGGCGAACGGTGCGGCGGCGCGGGCTGTCGGCACGTCGGCGGGGATCAGTCGAGCAGGCCGGCGCGGTGGGCGAGGATCGCCGCCTGCACCCGGTTGGCGAGGCCCAGCTTCGCGAGGATCCGGCTGACGTGGGTCTTCGCCGTCGCCTCGCTCATGTAGAGGGTGGCGGCGATCTCGCTGTTCGACAGGCCCCCGCCGACGGCGACCAGCACCTCGCGTTCCTTGTCGGTCAGGACGGCCAGCCGTCTGAGGGCGTCGCCGCGCCGCTGCGGGGCCGGCCCGGTGAGCGTCCGCAGCAGTCTGCGGGTGACCCGGGGTGAGATCATCGCGTCGCCGCGCGCCGCGCTGCGTACCGCGCCGAGCATGTCGGCGGCCGAGGCGTCCTTGAGCAGGAACCCGACGGCGCCGTGCAGCAGCGCGGTGTGCACGTATTCGTCGAGGTCGAACGTGGTGAGCACGACGACGTGCGGCGGCGGGGTCAGGCGCGCCATCCGCTCCGTCGCGGTCAGCCCGTCGCCCCGGGGCATGCGGATGTCCATGAGGACGACGTCGGGTCGCAGCGTCCGGGCGGCGGCGACGGCTTCGACGCCGTCGGAGGCCTCGCCCGTCACCGTGACGTCGGGCGCCGCCTCCAGGATCGTGCGCAGCATCGCGCGCACCATCCACTCGTCGTCGACGATCAGCGTCCGGATCGGGGTGGCCGGTGTGCTCACCGCTGCCCGCCACGGCCGGTCGGCACCTCGGCGGTCACCTCGAAGCCGCCGTCGCGGGTGGGACCGGCGGTGAACTCGCCGCCGACGAGCCGCACCCGTTCGGCGAGCCCGAGCAGCCCGTGGCCGCCGGCCGGCAGCGGCGCGTCGGTGACCGGCCGTCCCGGGCCGTTGCGGACCGACAGTCGCAGCGCGTTGGGGGTCTGCTCGACGCGTACGCGGGTCGATGCTCCGGGCGCGTGTTTGTGCACGTTGGTGAGGGCCTCCTGGACGAACCGGTAGGCGGTGTGCCCCACCAGCAGTGGAGGTCGCTGTCCGGCCGGGTCCGTCACGTCGAGGGTGACGGGGATGCCGACGCGTCGGGACTCCCCGATGAGGACGTCCAGGTCGGCCAGGCCCGGCTGCGGGGTGAGCGGCGCGTCGTCGTCGTTGCGGAGGACCTCCACCAGGGCGCGGAGTTCGGCGAGGGCCTCCCGGCCGGTCGCGCCGATCTGTCGGCCGATGGTGACCGCGTCCCTGCCTCGGGTGGCCTCCAACGCGGTGGCCTGAAGCACCATCAACGAGACCCGGTGGGTGAGCACGTCGTGCATGTCGCGGGCGATCTGCGCCCGTTCGTCGCTGCGGGCCCGGGCGATGCGCTGCTGCTGCTCGCGCTCGCCGCGTTCCGCCCGTTCCCGGATGCGGTGCACCAGTTCGTGCCTGGTGCCGACGTAGAGGCCGAGCAGCACTGGCGCGACACATCCCGCCATGCTGATCGGGATGGCGCCGTCCGCGCCGGCGAACCGCCAGATCGGCACGGCCACCAGTACGGTGGACGCCAGCGTGGCGGCGGCGACCTTGGGCCCACCGGGGCGGCGTTCGCCCAGCGTGTAGAGCGCGACCGCGACGGCCGCGTGGGCCGACACGAGAGCGTTCGCCAGCAGCGCAGCGGCCAGCAGGGTGACCGGCAGTTTTCGTCGCCATCCGGTCAGCAGCCCCAGCGTCGCGGCGAGCGGGACGCCGAGCCACGGCGGCGGGACGCGGTCGTCGAGGCCGGCCAGGGTCGGGCCGAAGAAGTCGTTGGTCCCGAACGCGCCGGTCGCCGTGAGCACCGCGACGAGCAGCGCCACGGCCGTGTCGGTGGGCGCGGGCCGCCGGAGCCGGCGCGTCGCCGGATGTGGGTCGTACGCGTTCATCGTGCCGCCAGGGTAGGCGCCCTGCCGGGGTGGGCGCGTCGGCGGAAAGTTGTAGCCGGCGCCGGCGAAACAGCGCCGATGTGCGCAGCGGTTTCCCGCATCGGCCGACGTGGCGGCACGGCGTCGCCGGCGACGCTGGCGGCATGCTCCTCCACGAACGGCCCGGCCGCTGGCTCAGCCCCAGGAACCTGCAGTTCGCCTTCGGGGTCTTCGCGCTCGTCGCGGCGACCTTCGTGGCGCTGCGGCGCGACGGTCACCATCCCCGGTTTCAGACGGCCGCGACGCTCGGGTACGCGCTGGCGGCGGCGCTGTCGTTCGGCAGTTGGTTCGCGCTGCGCCGCGCGGCGGCCGCCGGGCACGTCCGGCGCGTCCTGATCGTCTTCCATCTGGTGTTCGTCCCCGCACAGTTTCTGTTCCTGCTCGCCCACCAGCTGCCGTGGCTGGGCATGCTGCTGTCGACGCTGGTCACCGTTGGGCTGCGGCCGCGCTTCCCCCGGCTCGGGCGGGTGTGGCGCAAGGTGTGGTTGACGCTGCACGTCGGCATCGGTGTGGGCTGGTTGGCCCGCCCGTAGTTTCCAGACCAAAAACAACGCTAAGCAGTTGATCTAGGTCGGTACCAGGGACGCCGGCCCCAGAGTGGCGGGTCGCGCGGGAGGCGCTTCGCCGCTTTTCATGATCCCGGTACGTGGGATGCGGGATCAGCGCCGGTGCCGGCGGTGGTGCTCGTCGTTTTCGGCGGTGATGCGGGCAGAGGTCTCCTCGCCGAGTCGGACGTATATGCCGAGGGTGGCCAGGTGCCGGTGGCGGGACTTGGCCTGGAGTTCGGCGGCGCTGCGGCCCTTGGCGGCCAGATGCGTCAGCCCGGAGTGACGCAGTTGGTGGAGGGTGTATCCGGTGCCGTGGGGGTCGTGGAGCTGGGATGCCTGTTTGAACAGGTACTCGGCGCGCGGGTAGGACAGCCTGCCGCGGCCGGTGTCGGGGCAGATGTCGCGCAGGGCTGGTGCGCGGCGTCCGGTAGCGGGTGCGCGCCGGTCGGCGAGGAACACCGGCCCGGCGGTGCGCCCGGCCAGTAGCCGCGGCAGCAGGCGGGCGGTCGGGGTTTCCCAGTGCACGTAGGCGCGGTCGCCGCCTTTCTCGGTGACCAGGGCGCGGCGGAACTCCATGTCGAGGTCGGGCACGTCGAGGCCGAGGATCTCTTCGGCGCGGGCGCAGGTCTCGTAGAGCATCCGCCAGAGCACCCGCTCGCGCAGCGGGTTGCGGTCGTCGGTGAACAGCCGGTCGAGGCGGGCGCGGGGGATGGCCTTGTCGCGGGTCCGGGTGACCTTGCGGCGTTCCAGGCGCCGGCCGGGGTCGGTGGTCAGCCAGTCCTGGCGGCGGCAGTAGGCGGTGAACGAGGTCAGCGCGGACAGGTGCTTGTTCCAGGTGTTCGCGGCCCCCGCGTCCCAGCGGGCCATCGTCTGCTCGTAGATCTCCGGGGTGAGCGCGGCGACCGGCACCTGATCCCCGGCGGTCTCGCGCAGCCGGCGCAGGGTCTCGGTGTAGGTGGCCCGGGTGCCCGGGTCGTCGCGGAACCGGTCGAGGAACGCGTCGACGGCGACCACGAGCGCCACCGGGCGCCGGGCGATCGGCAGCGGGATCACGGACACCTCGGCGGCCCCTTGCGGCGATGTGACACAGAATGTGGCCGAGTCACCCTTTGCGCCATGACGGTGTCCGGCAGGTGGCGGCGGGTGGATCGTCGACCCTATGACAGAGAATACGGGATTCTGTGTCACAGGTCGGAAATTCATCGATCAACTTGCATTGGTTGCGTAGCGTGGGCCGGGTCCAAGCAACGGTCAAAGGGAGTGACCGATGGGCTCGTTATCGTTCCGGCTGCGCACGGCGGTGATCGCGCTGGTGGCCGCGGTGGGGGTGCTTCCCGCCGCAACCGCCAGCGCCACGCCCAGCGCCGCGACCAGCAGCACACACGTCTCGTACGAGGATGCCGTGCCGGGCCTGGCCCCGGCAGATGCAGCGGGGGTGTACCTGGACGCTCAGGGCCGCCAGATCCCGCAACCCGGCACGGACGCCGCCGCCGCAACGTCCTCAGCTCAGGCTGCCGCTCTGCGGTGCACGCCGGAAAGCGGCCGCGACAACCCGCACTACTCCTCCGGCGACGTGTCGGGTCATGGATGGTGGAAGAAGGGCACCTGCACCGCCAGCACGGCCCACGTCTACAACTGTCTCTACGAGTGGTACACCGACGCCACCTGGCGGCAGAAGGCATGTTCCCCGACCAAGCAGCTGCGGCCCTACACCGGCAGCGGCGACCGTACGGTGGCGCGCGCGACATGCAACTCGACATCGCAGACGATTTCCTGGCGCAACCACGTCGACGTTGACGTCGACGGGCAGATCGACACCGGCGAACAGCCGTACAATCAGGCCAACGTGGCCTGCGTGGTCAACTAACCCTCCGCGCGCCGGCCAGCCGGCGGCCCAGGCAAACCAGAGGAGGCGGCGATGAGGTTCAGCCACTGCACGGACACGAGCGCCGCTGACTGGCTGGTGCGCTCAGGCACTCCCGCCGAGCAACTGCTCACCTTCGGCCCGGCCGGGTTCGAGGCGTTCGCCCGGCTACGTTTCATCCCCGACCCGACCAGGCCGGGACAGGACGAGGCCGACGCCGTCGTTGCCGACGATCACCGGTCGGACATCGAGCAGACCCGGCGTGCGCTGCGCCTGCTCGCCGCGTTCACCTCTACCCCGCAGGAATGCTACTTCTGCCTGTGGGAGGGGTATTCCGACGCCCCGTTGCCGCCGCAGGCGCACCATGGCCCGCTCGTCGAGCTGCCGCACCGCCGCTACGCCTTGTTCCGCGGTCCGCTCGACGCCATCGACGACTGGGAGACGGACTTCGGTGGCGGCACCATCATCGCGCCACCGGCATTCGTCTGGCCGGCTGACCATCGCTGGTGCCTGGCCAGCGACGTCGACCCGCACTGGGCCGGCATCGGCGCGGACCAGGCCGCCATCGACGCACTGCTGGACGATTCGCAGCTCGACGTCGTACCGGCCCGACCGGCGCAGGGCCAGCCGGTGTACCGGTAACCGACAAGCGGCAGCCGCGGCGGACGGCTCTGGTCGTCCGCCGCGCGGCTGCCGCTTTCTGGTGGCGCCGAATGGCTCCACCAGGGTGAGCACCCGGCGCGCTCACCATATGCGCCCATCCACTCGCCGTGACCAGGCAGGTGAAGGACTTCCTACCCGGGCAGCCGCAACGGCCGGTAGCCGTCGGTGTCGAGCTGGGCGAGTTCGCCGTCGATGTCGACCGAGTGGGTGCCGTAGAAGTGGACGTTCTCGTGGTGGGTGGGCCAGATGTGCGCCAGGACCTCGTCGTCGACCTGGCGGTCGTCGCGGCGTAACGCGCCGACGGCGAGGCCGTGGTACTCGGTGGACCAGCAGACGATCGCGTTGGTGGCCAGGGTGAGGCACCACATCTGCTCGGTCTGCTGCTCGTGGTGGCGGCGGCGTAGCGCTCCCTCGCCGGCGTAGGCCAGGGAACGGCGCAAGGCGTGCAGGTTCTCGCCCTTGTTCAGCTGTCGGGATATCCGCCGCCGGTAGGTCTCGTCGGCCAGGTACCGGGCGGCGTAGACGGTGCGGCGCAGTGCCCCGTACTCCTTGATCGCGCTGGTCAGCGCGTTCTGCTGCCGCTTCGACGAGCACAGCTTCCCGACGACCAGCGCGGCGGTCGCGTGCCCGCCCTGCACCGAGGCGGCGACGCGCAGCAGGTCGTCCCAGGTGCTCGTGATCAGGTCGGTGTTCAGCCGCCGGGTCAGCAGGCCGCCCGCGCGCGGGTAGCGGGTCAGGAAGTCGGCGTTCGGGCCGGTCCGGTAGAGGGTGATCTTCCCGAGGTCGCGGATGCGCGGTGAGAGCTGCTTGCCGACCAGGTCGAACAGCGCGAAGTTGGCCAGGGTCGCGCCGTGGGTGTCGGTGGCGTGCTCGAACACGGCCAGGTCGGTGGCGTTGCCCAGCAGCCCGTCGAGCACGTAGTGCGACTCCGGTGCGGTCGCCACGATGACCTTCGTGTCGAACGTCGAGTGCTGGTCGGAGACGTGGGTGTAGGTGGAGACACCCTGTCCCCGGGCGAAGTACCGCGACAGGTGCCGGGCGGTGATCGACTTGCCCTTGACCGGAAACCGCTGCCCGTCCGACGACGACAGGGTGCCCGACCCGAACGCCTGGGTCAGCGGGAGCCGGTGGTGGTAGTTCACCACCGCGGCGTTGGCCGCCTCCAGCGTCTCGGGGCGGAAGTACCACTCGGCGGTCCAGGCCAGGACGTCGTACGGCACGCCGCAGGACTCGGCCATCGCCGACAGGCCCATGTTCGTCGCCTCCGCGATGATCACGTACAGCAGGTTGCGTTTCAGCTCCGCCGGCCGGCTCACCTTCCCGCCCGCGTGCACTAGGTGATCAGTGAACCCGGTCCGCGCGTCGACCTCCACCAGCACCGACGCGATCGGCACCCTCGGCAGCATCCCGGCCAACTCCGCGCGCAGCGCGTCGGCCTCGGCGGGCACGTCCTCGGCGGTCAGCGGCGGGATGATCAGCTCCCCGTCGTCGGTGAGCCGGACCTCGCCCGGATTCCCCTTCGCCAACTGCGTCTCCAGATCGGCCAGGGCGGCGTGCAGCTCGTCGTCAGCCTGCGCGAGCGCGTCGGGGGCCTCGACCGGTTTACCGACCAGGTGGCAGAACTCCACCTTCTGCGGCGCCCACGCCGCCGGGGTGAGCAGGAACGACGCCGGATCGGCGTACCGCCGCGACCCGGGCACGAACACGTCACCCGAGCGCAGCCCGTCCCGAAGGCCGACCAACACGGCGATCTCCCAATAGCGGCGGTACGCGGTGACGTCACCGGCCTGCTCCGCGACCACGAGGTAGCCGGCCCACTTCGTCGGCACGAACCCGACCGGAGCACCGGCCGGGACCTTGCGGGCACCGGTGGCGTACAGCTCGGCCAGTACGCTCACCGCCTGGAGCAACTGCTCGGTGCCGGGCCCGCCGGCGAACTGGACCGCGCCCAGCACGGCCGGGGCGAACTGACGCAGGTACGACATCGACGCGTCCAACATGCTGAGCTGGCCGTGGTCACGGGGCAGCCGCTCGCGGCGCTCGGCCCACGCCGCCCGCATCCGGTCCATCCCGATCCGACCGCGCAGGAGCGCGCCGATCTGCTCGTCGCCGATCCCGGTGTCGAGCACGATGGTCAGGATCTCGTCCAGCAGCGCCTGCCGGTTCTCCCCGCCTTTCGCCCGCTCCGCGAGGGCCTCGGCGACCTTCTGCTTCGCCGCCGCTTCCCGGCCGCTGATCGCCTGGTCGAACAGCAGCAACGTCTCGTCTAGCACGTCGACCGCCGACTGCGCCAGCAGGGTCAGCAGGATCGGATACCGGCGCTCCGGCTCGCGCCGCTGCAACGCCTGCCCCGTCAACCGGCGGCCCACCCCGGCCAGGAACCGGCGCCGTTCCGCCGGCAGCATCGACAGATCCAGGGTGTGCGCGTCCAATCGGCGCAGGTAGGTCAGCTTCTCCAGCTCGGCCTTCACCGCGGCTGGGCTCGACGACGTCGGCCCCACACCCAGCCAGGCCAGCGGGGTCCGGCCGAGATAGGCGTCCGGGACCAGTAGCAGGTCCAGCTCGGCGCACCGCTGGTCGGTGAGCAGGTGCCGCACCCGCGACCACGTCTCACCCCGAGCGCGGGCCCTGGCCGCAGCCACCCGCCGCAGCAGCAGGATCACCCCCGGCCGGATCACCCGCGACGACAGCAGATACTCGCAGGCCAGCCGGAACAGCAGCTTCGGCGAGTCGTGCTCCATCGCCCGGGCGAACAGGAACTCGTCGAGGTCCTTCCACTCGGCGGTGTCCATCGACCGCCAGCCGGCGTAGCCGGCCACCTCCCGCAGATGCCCCGTCCGGGTCTGCTCCCGCTCGCCGTACCCGCGCAGCTCACCCATCGCGATCCCGAGCCGCTGCGACAACCGGCCCACCACGGCCGCCGGTGCCGCCGCGACGTCATCGGGCACGAACCCGAGCCACGGCAGCGTGCACAACTGCACCGCCACACCCAACACGTTGCGGCCCGTACGGAACTGGCGCACGAACGCCTCGTCCGCACCGGTCAACGTGAAGTACCGGATCAGCTCCGCCCGGTTGATCTCCGGAAACCCCCGAAGCCGCGCCAAGTCCTCCGCCGAGAACACGTCCTGAGTCGCCACAACCCCACCACCCGAGCATCGACCGTCACCGAACGGGACGGCACGCTACGGGCCGGATCAGAGCCTGATCAACCCTCAGTTCTTAGCGTTGTTTTTGGTCTGGAAACTACGGACGGGCCTGGTTGGGCGTGTCCCTGGGGATGCTCACCCTGTCCGTCGTCGGGGTGAGCACGGACCGGCCGCAGGTACGGCACGGCGCCTATCTGCTCATGGACACGTTCAACGTCGCCCTGGCGATCCCGAATGTCTTCCTGGCGATCGTCACCGGTGTGGTGGTGTCGTTGGGCACGCCCTGGGGTCTGGTGCGGCACCGCTGGGTGCTGGCCAAGCTGGTCATCGCGCTCAGCCTTCCCGTCCTCGCCACCTTCGAGAGCCCGTGGATCGACGAGCTGGCGGCGCGCACGGCGGACCCCGCGGCCGAACCCGGCGCGACCGGGATGCTGCTGGTCGGCGCGATGGCGCTGTTCCTCGCCCTGCTCTGGACGGCGACGATCCTGTCCGTGTTCAAGCCCGGCGGCAGGACCCGGTGGGGGCGACGCGCGGGGGCAGGCCGCGACGATCCCGGCGGTGACGCCCGCCGTCAGGGGGCGCGGGCCGGGTCAGCCGGCGGCGCGGGGCTGGTCGATGACCCACCGCCAGGTGCCGTCGGGCCGGCGACGGGCCACCTCGACGGTGACGCCGCCGCCGTCGAGTCGGGTGGAGGTCAGCGCCAGGTCCCCGGCGCGCAGGGTCGGCTGCGGCTGCCCGGGGGTGAAGGTGGGCCGGTCGGCCAGCAGCGCCGTGAGCGCGGCCCGGACGGCCCGCGTGCCGACGGCCGGGCCGGCGGGGGTGGCCAGGACCGCGTCGGGCTCGTAGAGGGCGACCAGGCCGTCGACGTCGCCGGCGTTGGCGCGGGCGACGAAGAGCCGGCCGAGGTCCTCGGGGCTCGTCGCGGGCGCCGGGCGGCGCGTGGATTCCGCCCGATTCGTGGGATCTGGCGGGTTCGTGGGATCGGGCATCTGTCACACCTCCACAGCTCACGGTGATCGTCGCCCAGGGGTACGACATCCGCCGGGCAACCGGGCGCTGGTAGCGTTGACCATGCCGGTACCACCCACGTGGGAGAGACCGCCCGGAAGGCATCACGGGCGGCGCCGAAGGGGCAAATCCTCCCCGGAACCTCTCAGGCAAAAGGACCTCGTGGGCAGGCACTGTGGAGCGCTGCGCGGGCGCGACAGAGGGGGAGGCCGACCTGTCGACCTCGCCCCAGGGGAGCGCCGCCCATGACCGCAGAGCAGTTCGCCGCCCGCCACATCGGCCCGGAGCCGGCCGACGAGCGCCGGATGCTGGACGCCGTCGGCTACGGCTCGATCGACGAGCTGATGGACGCCGCGATCCCCGAGGTGATCCGCTGGCACGGCACGCTGGACCTGCCGGAGCCGGCCACCGAGCACGACGCCCTGGCCGAGCTGCGTGCCCTGGCCGCCCGCAACACCGTGGCCGTGTCCATGATCGGGTTGGGCTACCACGGCACGCACACCCCGGCGGTGATCCGCCGCAACGTGCTGGAGAACCCGGCGTGGTACACGGCGTACACGCCGTACCAGCCGGAGATCAGCCAGGGTCGGTTGGAGGCGCTGCTGAACTTTCAGACGATGGTGACGGACCTGACCGGGCTGGCGACCGCGAACGCGTCGATGCTCGACGAGGGCACTGCCGCGGCGGAGGCGATGACGCTCGCGCGCCGCGCGTCGAAGAGCAAGAGCCCGGTGTACGTCGTCGACGCCGACACGCTGCCGCAGACCGTCGCGGTGATCACCAGCCGGGCCGAGCCGCTCGGCATCGACGTGCGGGTGCTCGACGTCGAACGCGACGAGCTGCCGGCGGAGTTCTTCGGCCTGCACCTGCAGTACCCGGGGGCGTCGGGGGCGGTGCGCGACCACGCGCCGCTGGTCGGGGCCGCGCACGCCGCCGGAGCCCTGGTCACCGTGGCGGCGGACCTGCTGGCCCTGACACTGCTGCGCCCGCCGGGGGAGATCGGCGCCGACATCGCCGCCGGCACCACGCAGCGGTTCGGGGTGCCGATGGGCTTCGGTGGGCCGCACGCCGGCTACCTGGCGGTGCGGGCGGGGCTGGAGCGGATGCTGCCCGGCCGCCTCGTGGGGGTGTCCCGCGACGCCGACGGCAACCCGGCGTACCGGCTGGCGTTGCAGACCCGCGAGCAGCACATCCGCCGGGAGAGGGCGACCAGCAACATCTGCACCGCGCAGGTGCTCCTCGCGGTGATGGCGGGCATGTACGCCGTCTACCACGGCCCCGACGGGCTGCGGGCCATCGCGGCGCGTACGCACGAGATGGCGGCGCGGCTCGCGGCGGGGCTGCGCGCCGGCGGGGTGAGCGTCGCGGACGCCGCGTTCTTCGACACCGTCACCGCGACGGTGCCGGGCCGGGCGGCCGACGTGGTCGCCGCCGCGGCCGAGCGGGGCGTGAACCTGCGCCTGGTCGACGCCGACCGGGTGGGCGTCGCCTGCGACGAGACGACCACCGCGGCGCACCTGGCGGCGGTGTGGGCGGCGTTCGGCGTGGACGCGCCGACCGGCGCGGTGGACGCGGCGCTGCCGCCGGCGCTGGCCCGCACGTCGGACTTCCTGACCCACCCGGTGTTCCGCAGCCACCACTCGGAGACGGCGATGCTGCGCTACCTGCGGCGGCTGTCGGACTTCGACTACGCCCTGGACCGGGGGATGATCCCGCTCGGGTCGTGCACGATGAAGCTCAACGCGACCACCGAGATGGAGCCGGTGAGCTGGGCGGAGTTCGCACACGTGCACCCGTTCGCGCCGGCGGCGCAGACCGCCGGCTACCGGGAGATGATCGCCCAGCTGGAGTCGTGGCTGGCGGAGGTGACCGGCTACGACGCGGTCAGCGTGCAGCCCAACGCCGGTTCGCAGGGCGAGCTGGCCGGGCTGCTGGCCATCCGGGCCTACCACCGCGACCGGGGCGAGGGGCACCGGGACGTGTGCCTGATCCCGTCGTCGGCGCACGGCACGAACGCGGCCAGCGCGGTGATGGCCGGCATGCGGGTCGTCGTGGTCGGCTGCGACGCCGACGGCAACGTCGACCTGGTCGACCTCGACACGAAGATCGACAAGCACCGGGACGCCCTCGCGGCGATCATGGTGACGTACCCGTCGACGCACGGGGTGTACGAGACGGGCATCGCGTCGCTGTGCGCGAAGGTCCACGACGCCGGCGGTCAGGTGTACGTCGACGGGGCGAACCTCAACGCCCTCGTCGGGTTCGCCAAGCCCGGGAAGTTCGGGGCGGACGTGTCGCACCTGAACCTGCACAAGACGTTCTGCATTCCGCACGGCGGGGGCGGGCCGGGGGTGGGTCCGGTGGCGGTGCGGGCGCACCTGGCGCCGTTCCTGCCGGGCGACCCGCTGGGCGCGCACGTCGACGGCCGGCCGGCCATCTCGGCGGCCCCGTACGGGTCGGCGGGGATCCTGCCGATCCCGTGGGCGTACCTGCGGATGATGGGCGCGGCGGGGCTGACCCGGGCCACCGGGGTGGCGGTGCTGGCGGCGAACTACGTGGCGGCGCGGCTGCGCGGGCACTTCCCGGTGCTGTACGCCGGCAACAAGGGCCTGGTGGCGCACGAGTGCATCCTGGACCTGCGGCCGCTGACGAAGGCGACCGGGGTGAGCGTCGACGACGTGGCGAAGCGGCTGATCGACTACGGCTTCCACGCGCCGACGATGTCGTTCCCGGTGGCGGGGACGCTGATGGTGGAGCCGACCGAGAGCGAGGACCTGGCCGAGCTGGACCGGTTCTGCGACGCGCTGATCGCCATCCGGGCGGAGATCGACAAGGTGGGTGCGGGGGAGTGGCCGGCCGGCGACAACCCCCTGGCGAACGCGCCGCACACGGCGGCGATGGTGTCCGGCGACGAGTGGCCGCACGCGTACCCGCGGTCGGTGGGGGCGTACCCGGGCGGGGTGGACCGGGCCGGGAAGTACTGGCCGCCGGTGCGGCGCATCGACGGCGCGTACGGCGACCGGAACCTGGTGTGTTCCTGCCCGTCACCGGAGGCGTTCGAGAGCTGATGTCGGGTCGCGCCGGGGCGGTGGGGTCGCCGCCCCGGCGGGTGCGCCGACCTGGGCGGAGGGTGTCCCGACCGGGGGACTAGCCTGGGGCGGCGCCAAAATGGTGCGTGACGGAGCGTGACAGGTCAGGCGACGAGGGCGTGTCGAGCCGGGCCGCGGTGGGGGGCGATGGTCCTGCCGTCGGGCAGCAGCTCGCCGGTGTCCTCGAAGACGATCACACCGTTGCAGAGCAGGCTCCAGCCCTGCTCAGGAAAGCAGGCGAGGACCCGGGCGGCTTCCCGGTCGGTCGCGTCGGCGGAGGGGCAGGTGGGTTGGTGCTGGCACATCGGGATCTCCGGACTGTGGGGGCACTGTGTCATGGTTCACACGACCAGTGACGCACAGTACCAAGCGAAAGTGGCCGGCATCGAGCAGGTATGCGCGTGGATTTCGGGAAATCCACTGAACGGATGAGGCACAATGGGCCAGACGGCGTGGAAACGCTCCCACGGCTAGCGGTCGACGTGCCGGCCGCCCCCGCCGACTGCCGCCGCACGCTCGTCGAACGGGCCCGCTGGCAGTGGCGCCCGGCCGACGGCGGCGACCCGGCGGCCGCGGCGCAGGAGTTCCTGGCCGCGCACGGCCTGCCCCTGCACGACCTGGCCCGGCCCGCCGCCGGCCACGATCCCGCCGGCGTGTGCGGCGCGGCCCTCTATGTCTCCGCCGCCGCCGGCGCCGCCCTCGTCGGCGGGCCCGCCGGGGCGGCCAACCCCGTCCCCGCCCTGCCGGAGGTCGCCGTGGTCGTCTACGGCCACGGCCCGGCCGCCGGCCAGCCGACCGCCGCGCCCGGCGGCTGGCGGCTCGGCGGCTGGGCGGAGAGCTGGACGCCCCGCCAGCACGCCGACGCCGTGACCGCGGTCCGCGCCGCCATCGGCCGCGGCGACGTCTACCAGGTCAACCTCGTCGGGCACGCCGCCGCCCCGTACGCCGGCGACCCCCTGCCCGCCCTGGCCCGGCTCGCCGCGCTGCCCGGCGCCCGCTACGGCGGCACCCTGACCGGGCCCGGCTGGGCGATCGGCTGCGCGAGCCCGGAGACCCTGGTCGAGCTGGCCGACGGGCGGCTGATCACCCGGCCGATCAAGGGCACCCGGCCGGCCACCGCCGCCGGCCGCGCCGCACTGCTCGCCTCGGCCAAGGAACGCGCCGAACACGTCATGATCGTCGACCTGGAGCGCAACGACCTGGCCCGCGTCGCCCGTACCGGCAGCGTCCGCGTCGACGAGCTGTTCGCCGTACGTCGCTGGTGTGACCTGTGGCAGGCCGAGTCGACGGTGTCGGCGGCGCCCGCCGACGGGCTCGGCCTGGCCGACCTGCTGCGCGCGGTCTGCCCGGGCGGCTCCGTCACCGGCGCCCCCAAGCTGGCCGCCCTCGACCGGATCGCCGCCCTGGAGCCGGTCGGGCGGGGCGCGAGCATGGGCGCCCTCGGCTGGGTCGCCCCCGGGCGCGTCGACCTCGGGTTGACCATCCGCACCGCCGCCGCCGACGCCGACCGGGTGCACGTCTGGGCGGGCGGGGGCATCACCTGGGGCAGCGACCCCGACGCCGAGGTCGCCGAGGCCGCCGCGAAGACCGGCCCCGTGCGCGCCGCTCTCGCCGGCCGCTGACCCCCGCACCACCGCAGCGACGGCGGGTCCGCACCCGCCGCCGCCGGGGCGGATCATCCTCGGACGGCGGAGGCCACCGCCACGCCGGGGCGCGGTGCACCCCGCGCCCGCGCGCGGGGCGGCGCGCGGGCGCCCTACAGTAGGTGATCATGCTCTACGGCAGAACCGCGGAAATTGGCGAGCTCGACGAGGTGATCACCCGGGCGCGCGACGGCTGCGGCGGTGCGGTGGTGCTGCGGGGCGAGGCGGGCGTGGGCAAGACGGCCCTGCTCGACGCGGCGGCCGCCCGGGGCGGCGCGATGCGCGTGCTGCGGGCCACCGGCGTCGAGGCCGAGTCCGACCTCGCGTTCGCCGCGCTGCACCAGCTGCTGTGGCCGGTGACCGGCTCCCTCGACGCGCTGCCCGAACCCCAACGCGACGCGGTGCGCGCGACGCTGGGGCTCGCGGCCGGCGCCGCCGGCGACCGCTACCTGCTCGGCGCCGGCACGTTGTCGCTGCTGGCCGAGGCCGCCGCGCCGGACGGGCTGATCTGCGTGGTCGACGACTTCCAGTGGGTCGACCGGGCCTCGGCCGACGCGCTGCTGTTCGCCGCCCGACGGCTGGGCACGGAGAGGATCGCGCTGTTGCTCGCCGTACGCGGCGACGCCCCGGTCAAGGGCGTGTCCCGGACGGTGCGGGTGGCGGGCCTGCCGGCCGCCGCGGCCGTCGAGCTGGTGGAGTCCCGCGGCGGGGTGCGGCCCGCTGTGGCGCGGGAACTCGTCGCGCTGACCCGCGCGAACCCGCTCGCCCTGGGCGAGATCGCCGCCCGCCTGACGCCCGCGCAGCTCGCCGGGCGCCAGCCGCTGCCCGACCCGCTGCCCGGCGGCGCCCGGCTGTTCGGTGACCAGGTGGCGGCGTTGTCCGCCCCGGCGCGGCTGCTCGCCCTGGTCGCCGCCGTGGAGGCCGGCCTCGACCTGGTGCTGCGCGCCACCGACCGGCTGTCCGCCGAGCGGTCCGACGACGGCGCGGGGGCCTGGACGGGGCGCTCGGCGCTGGCCGAACTGGAGGCCTCCGGCCTGGCCGAGGTATCGGGCACGCGGGTGCGCTTCCGCCATCCGCTCATCCGGTCGGCCGTGTACGAGGCGGCCGCCCCCGCCGAGATCCGCCGGGCCCATGCCGTGCTCGCGCAGCTCGCCGAGGGCGACCGGCGCGCCTGGCACCTGGCCGCAGCCGCCACGGGCCGGGACGAACGGGTCGCGGCCGAGCTGGTGGTCGCCGCGCAGCGGGCCCGCGACCGCGGTGGGTACGGCACCGCCGCCACCGCCCTGGCGCGGGCCGCCGAGCTGACCCCCGAGCCGGCCGCCCGGGCCGCCCGCCTGAAGGACGCCGCCGTCGCGGCCTGGCTCGGCGGCCGCCCCGGGCAGGCGGAGTCGCTGCTGGCCGAGGCCCGCGACCGGGCCGGCGCGGATGCCGGCCTCGCCATGGAGATCGCCCAGCTGCGGGGCCGCTTCGAGCTGAACTCCGGCAACGCCGCCGAGGCCGTGCGGATCCTGACGGCGGGCGACAGCCTGGAGATGCTGGCCGACGCCGCGGAGGCCGCCTCGTACGTCGGCGACACGGCCGCCATCGTGGCGCTCGGACGCAGGGCGGCGGCGCATCCCGAGGGGTTCCTGCGCGACGCGGTGGCCGGGATCGGCCTGACGCTGGCCGGCGACGCCGTCGGGCCCGGCCTGCTGCGGCGGGCGTTGACCCGGGTCGACGAGCTCGGGGAGGCGGCGCAGTACCTGTGGGCGGCGGCCGCTGCCAGCCAGCTGGGCGAGGCGGACCTGGCGACCGAGATGGTCGACCGGGCCGGACGGGTGGCCAGGGTGTCGGGGATGACCGGGCAACTGCCGGTCGTCCTGGAGTTCGTGGCGACCGCCGAGCGCCTCGCCGGGCAGCTGGCGAACAGCCAGGCCGTCTCCGAGGAGGGCCTGGAACTGGCCCGCGAGGCCGGCTACGAGAACACGGTGGCCGCGCACCTGGCCAACCTGGCGGTGCTGGCGGCGTTGCGGGGCGAGGAGGAGACCTGCGAACGGCGCGCCCGCGAGGCGCTGGCCATCGCCGTACCGCACCGGGTGGGTCTGCGGGCGGGGGTCGCCGCGTACGCGCTGGCGCTGCTCGACCTGTGCCTGGGGCGCCACGCGTCGGCGCACGACCGGTTCACGGCCCTCGCCGCGGCGGGACCGGGCGCCGGGCATCCCACCGTGGTGTGGCGGACGGCGCCGGACCGGGTGGAGGCCGCCGTGGGGGCGGGCGACGACGCGGCTGCGCGGGCGGTGCTGGCGGCGTACGCGCGGTGGTCGGCGCACGCCGAGACGCCCGAGTCGCGTGCCCTGCTGGCCCGCTGCCGAGGGCTGGCCGAGTCGTCCGAGGACGCCTTCGGCGAGGCGTTGCGGCTGCACACCAACCCGTTCGAGGCGGCCAGGACGGCGCTGCTGCTCGGTGAGCGGCTGCGCCGCGCGCAGCGGCCGGGCGAGGCGCGGACGCACCTGCGGATGGCGTGGGAGACGTTCGAGCGGGCGGGCGCGCGGCCATGGGCGAGGCGCGCGCAGGACGAGCTGCGCGCGGCGGGCGAGAGCGGGCAGGCCCCACCCTCGGCCGTGCTGGACGCGCTGACCCCGCAGGAGCTGCGCATCGCCGGCCTGGTCGCCGACGGCCTGTCCAGCAAGCAGATCGCCGCGCGGCTCTTCCTGAGCCCGCGCACGGTCGAGTACCACCTGTACAAGATCTATCCGAAGCTGGGCATCGGCTCCCGTACGGAACTGGCGCGGCTGGTAGTTCTACGGAAGGCACCGGTAGCGGGGCAGGACATGCTGTGACACATGCATGAGATGAACATCTGGAGCGAAGAGTTCGGCGCCACCACGGACGCGCCGATCCTGTTGATCATGGGTTCGATGTCGCAGGGCGTCCTGTGGCCCGACGAGTTCGTCGGGCGCCTCGTCGCCGGCGGTCGCCGGGTCATCCGGTACGACCACCGCGACACCGGCATGTCGGACACGGTGGACTTCGCGGCGCAGCCGTACACGTGGGACGACATCAAGAACGACGTGTACCGGGTGATGGACGCCCACGGCCTCGACAGCGCGCACCTGGTCTGCCACTCGGCCGGCGGCCTGCTCGGCCAGTACGTCGCGGTGGAGCGGCCGGAGCGCGTACGGTCGCTGACCGTCATCGGCTCCTCGCCGCTCGGCGGCGGCGAGGGTCAGGTGATCATGCGGGCCCTGCTGGGGCAGCCGCAGCCCGAGGGGAGCCTGCCCGAGCCCGCGCCGGAGTTCGTGGACTTCTACCGCGCGCTGATGGCCGCCCCGCCGCCCGAGGACCGGCGCGCCCGGATCGAGGGCATGATCGCCGAGCAGCGCCTGCTGCACGGGACGGGGCTGCCGTTCGACGAGGACGCGGCGCGCCGGCTGCAGGAACGGATCTACGACCGGGCGCGTGACCTGTCGGCGGCGACCAACCACCGGCTGGCCGCGGGGGCCCGGCCGGACTTCGAGCCGGTCGGCGTGCTGCACCAGGTGAAGGCGCCGACGCTGGTCGTCGAGGGCAGCCACGAGCCGGTCAAGCCGGGCCACAGCGCGCTCATCGCCGAGCAGATCCCGGGGGCACGGCTGATGATCGTGGCGGGCATGGGCCACACGCTGCCGCCCGAGGTGCACGAGGAACTGGCCGGCGCCGTCCTCGCGCACACGGCCGGGTGAGCGCTGTCCGGGCGGCGGGCGCCCTGCATGCGCCCGCCGCCCGAAAGGAAAAGCGGGGGGGGGGGAAAAAGTGTTAAGACAAAAGTGGATATATAGGTGGTGGCCGGA